>JAISAX010000862.1 GCA_031266495.1 Opitutaceae bacterium | reverse complement strand
AAGATGCCCGTGCCACACCGGAACACGGGCAAGATGCCCGTGCCACACCGGAACACGGGCAAGATGCCCGTGCCACACCGGAACACGGGCAAGATGCCCGTGCCACTCCGGAACCTGTCCTCTTCCTGGCTACTTGTATTTGGCTTCCCATACATCGTAGAGCGTCTTGTCGTACTGATAATACCAATACCTCATGGCGGCCTCCTTGCTGTATTTCACATGGCCGTCGGAAAAAGCTATGTTGATGCCCGCGGGACGGTTGTTCGGCGTCACTGTGCCGCCAGGAACAGAAGGGTGCCCTTGATTGTTCCCGTGACAAAAATCATGCGCCAGCACATACGTCGCATCGGTGTTTTGGGACAAAAATCCCGGTCTCGGATATGCCGGGTTATTCTCCTCAACCGTCCGCTGGCGATACCCGATGCGAAACATTTGCGCGCTTGTCGTCGGGTTGCCTCCGGCTTTTTCAATCCACTGGCTTTGATAATCAAACGTGCCTTCCAGCGCAACCGGACAGTAGAAGGCTTTCATGTCGGGAACATAACCTTGCTCATGGAGAACTCCCATGTACTGCCAGGTGGCTTTCCCGCCCGGAGTGCCCCAGACGCTGTAACCCCGGTCGTGACCGGTTTCATGCGGCAACTCCGGAAACCAGCCTTTGTTGTCCGAGGCCCAGGCGACCGCTCCGATCGCCAGTTGCCGCAGGTTGCTGGCACAGGTCGCGATTCGCGCCCGCGACCGCACCGCCCCAAGCGTCGGTATCATGATCGCGGCAAGGATTCCTATAATCGCAATAACCGTCAGGAGTTCGACCAGCGTGAAGGCGTGATGGCGCAAACGGAACGGTGACGTTGAGGTGTTGGTGTTCATGGGATCAGGGGGGGGGGGAGGAAAATAATGGGAGGTGGATTGTTGGCGGAGTTATTCGGGACGATGCCGCATGGGATACGGGTTGTGGTCTGCCGAAGCCGTGCTGGCCGGGAGGAGCGGGAGGAGGTCGGTCGTGGCGGTCTCGCTCAGGATCGCCCACGCGCCTTTGGGCAGGGTGAGTTCGAACTCGCAGGGAATGCCCGCGTCATTCGCATTTGTTTTTCGCAGGACCGGAGCGGATTCGTCTCCGGTTCCTGAATACGTCCGCAACACGGCGTTTTTCCAGTCGCCAACGACGATGCGGCAGGGGGAACCGGCAAGGCTTTTCACCCGCACCCATGTAGTTTTTCCGACATGACGGACGGCGCTGACAAGGAACGCGCCTTCCCCTCGCAGATCGGCAAACGCGGATTCGCTCCAGGCGGGGGGAATCGCGGGGAATACGCGGAGTTTTCCTCCCCAACTCTGGAAGAGCATTTCCTGGAGACTGGCGGCGGCGGAGAATGGTGTTTCGATAACCGGAAAATTTCCTCCCTCGCTGTAAAATGTGTTGGGCTTGATGGCGCGGTGGAGGAGCTGGTTCAGGTAATCGAGCGCGGCGTCGCCGTTGCCCATGAGGGCGCTCATGGCGGCGACGCCCGTCCATGAATAGCCGGCCAAGCGTTGGGGGCGGCCTATCCAGTTGGCGAGGGATTTTTCGATGAGCACGCGCGTCTCCGGCGTATCCGGTGTGAGAAGACGCAGGGGGTAGATCGAGAGCAGGTGCGAGAAGTGCCGGTGCGATTCCGCGAGCGGAAGGCCGCGCCCGACGAGCAGGCCGGATTCGTCTTCGGGTGGCGGGGTCAGGCCGGCGAGCACCTCGCGCCAGCGCGGCAGGTCGGGGTCGTCGAGGCGCAGGTGTTCGTGACTCCGGATGAGCGTTTGCAGGCCCCAGCGGAAGAGGGCGAGGTCGTAGTTGCAGTCTTCCACGGCATCGAGTTCTGGCGAATAGCTGCGCGGCAGGTGCCAGCGTCCGTCGTCTCCTTTCCGGGTGAAGGCGAGGTAGTGGCCGATGGCCGGTTTCAGGAAGGGGAGGAGGCGTTCGCGCAGCAATGTAGCATCCATTTGGTGACGGTAGTATTGCCAGTAGAGATACGCGATCCAGGGGAGGTTGCCGACTTCGGCGCGTCCGTTGTTGGCCAGCGCGCGCGCCCAGTTGACGGGGGAAACGAGGTCGTAGCCGGAGTTGGTGCCGATGGCGGCGGCGCGGCCCTGGTGGTGGCCGGGGACGTTGCGTTTGAGGTTTTCGAGGTTGCGGTCGAGCGCCCGGAAGAGGGATTCGGACTGGGGCAGGCGGTTGGCGGCAAACAGCGGGGAGTAGGTGAGCTGGATGTTGAGGTTCCACCAGATGCGCGCCCACGCGGTTTGCCGGTACCAGGGTCCCATGAGGTCGAGGATGGGGCCGTCCTCGCGCATGGCGGAGCCGAGTTTGTAGATTTGCAGCCAATAAAAGGATTCGAGGCGGGCGTCGGGGATGCTGAGGAAACTGGCCGGGTAATACGCGTGCCACCACGCGCGGTGCGCTTCGGTGAGGCGGTCGGGGCCGAGCGTGGCGGCGGCGGATGTCCAGGCTCGCGCCTCGGCAAGCGCGGCGGAAAGGGCGGCGGCGGGCGAGGGGGGAGGGGCCGCGGGATTGGCTGCGGTGTTTTTTTCTTCCGCATCCGATAATCCGATACTTGCGTACCAGATTTTGCTCCCGTCCGGTTGCCGCCCGGCGAAGAGAATCGATTCGGCGTGGGCGCCGCCTTTGATGAAGGTCTGGGTGCTGGTGATGGTGTCGCCTTCGGTCCGGACTTCGGCGGGCGGGTGCAGGTCGTCGGGGCCGAGTTGTTCCTTGCGCACCGTCTTGCGCGGGGCGCGGGCTTCGGCGGGTTCCCAGGCGAGGGTGCAATCGCGTTCGTCGCCCGTGCCGCGTAGTGAGATCATGATGACGGAGGGGGTGGTGGCGGTGTAGCTGCGCCACTCCACCGTGCCGCGGCTGGTGCGGAGTGTGCCGGCGGCTTCGGCGTCCCAAAGGGCGAGGCGAGCGCTGCCGCCGGTCACCTGGCCGGTGGTTTTGAGGACGATGCGGCCAACGGGATAACGCGAGGTTTCGTGCGTGAGGTCGGAGCGGTTGATTTCCCAGCCGAGTTGGCCGGCTTGCATGTAGATCATCGCGCCGAGGCGTCCGTTGCCGATGAAGGCGGCGTCGTCCCAGCCGTAGGGGTTGCGGGTCCAGATCATGTCCTGGCGCGAGAGAAAGCCGGGCCAGGATACGTCGCCTGTTTGCGCAAGTCCGGATACACTGGCGCCCGCGAGGGTGACAAGGATGGCGAGGATTGACGGGATTGACGGGATTGTTGGTGTGCCGGTTTTCATCAGTGGGCTTCGATCAGGGTGTGAATGCGAATCGCGGATACAGGGGTTGTAATTTTTTTTCAGATACGGACATCGCCGCCAGCGCGCGCGGGGGGGGGGGGGGGAGGGGGGAGCTGAAATAAGAATTAATAATTAAGAATTAAGAACCGATGTTACGCGGTTCGGCTGCAGGGGCTTCGCTTGCGAAGCCCCTGCGTGGAGTGACGGTGGACAGGAACGTTGTATGGGTTTGTTTTCCTGATTCTTGATTTTTAATTCTTAATTCTTAATTCTTGATTTCTTGTGCCGCACGCCGTATCCGGCCACGGCAAGGGCGAGGAGGCCGGATATGAGGAGCGCGGTGGCACGGGGTTCAGGGACGGCGGTTGTAGCGAAACTCAGAATACCGTCGCTGCCGAGCGTCGCCGTCCAGTTGGCGGTGTCGTAGCCGGTGATGGTGATTCCGGATACGCTGCCGGTGGCAAAGCCGCTGAAGAGTTGCCAGGAGCTGGTGTAAACGAAGCCGCTTCCGGGCGAGAGAACGAGGGTGGTGTTGCTCAGGCTGAAGGCGCCGGAGCCGTCGCTTTGTATCTGGTCGGGTGTTACGCTTCCGGCGTCGCCGGCATTGAGGAGCAGGGTGGCGTTGGTCGCGGAGAAGTTTTTGCCGGCGGCAAGCACAAGCGTTCCGGAGGATGCGCCGTTGAGATCGAGCGCGCCGTTGGCTGTGATGGTGACGTCGCCCCGGGTGGTGAGGGTGGCCTGGTCGAGTTTGAGCGCGCCGTTGCGGACTTCGAGCGCGCCAATGGCCTCGGTGCTGGTCACGGTGGCGGCGGCGTCCGCGGGGGCGTTGCCCGAATAAAGGAAGATGGAATCGGCGGCGATGGCGTAGGTCGCCGCGCCGGTGACGCTGAGTGTGTTGATGGTGTTTGCGCCGCCGGTGGCTTCGAGGGTGACTCGGGAGCCGATGGTGACGGAGTCGGCGGCGCTGGCGGCTCCTCCGGTGCCGTCGCTGAGGGCGAGGTTGAAGAAGCGGGCCTTGAGGGTGCCGTTGCCGCCGCTGCCGTTGCCGTCTGTGGCGGTGGAGGTGACTTGCCATTGCGTGGCGGGGGTGGCCGTGCCGCTGTCGTTGGGTCGCCAGCCCGCGGTCGACGCGGTGCCGTCAAATGTGTGGCCGTTGAGGTCTATGCCGTAGATGCCGGCTTTGTTGCCGGTGATGACGGTGACAAATTTTTCGGTGGTGTTGGTGCTGCGCAGGTCGGAGCCAAGTTTGATGATGTTGGTCGTGGCGCCGCTGCCGTTGGACGAGTTCAGGGCTACCTGGCCGATCGTGGGGTCGGCGGCCGTTGATGTGATGACATGGATGTAGGTGCGGGCGCCGTTGTCGTCTTCGACTATCCCGATGTTCCCCAATGCGACCGCACTTGTGAGGGTTTGTGTGTATTCGGTTCCGGTAACACCGCCGCCGGAGGAGATTTTCATGTAGATGTCGGGCGCGACTGTTCTGGTGGTGGCGCCTCCTCCGGTGATCGTCTGGAAAACAGCGTCGGCTCCGATGGTGTTTTCCTGGCCGCGGAGGATGAGTTGCTGGGCGCCTATGCCGTTGGCCCGGGAAACGAACTGGATGGTGCCGCCGGCCCAGTCGAGGTTGCCGTTGAACTGGAGCCGGGCGCCGCCGCTCGCGCCGCTGTTGAGCTGGAGGAGGCCGCTTTTGATTTCGAAGCGGTCGTTGCCGGCGAGTTTGTTGTTGTTGTCCGTGCTGACCGCTCCGATGTCCACCACCACGGCGGGAGAACCGGGAGCCGTGATGTTGATCGCGCCGCCTTCGAGCGTGAGGTTGCCGTCGAGAGCGCGAAAACTGCGGTTGTTGGCGGCGTCGATTTTGAATGTGAGTACACCGCCAGCGCCAACTGTGATGCCTTTGCTGGCGACAAGCGCCGGGATGGTCGAGTTGGCTGCGGCGGGGCCGTTGATGGTGATGCCAACGCTGGCGTCGGTCGCGCTGGCGCCGAGTGCGATGGCGTCGGTGACGGTGAGCGTCTTGCCGACGGGGAGCGCCAGGAGGTTGGCAATCGGCGCTGCGGACGTGCCGGAGGTCGTCTGCGAAAAGGCGAGCGCGGAGAGCGTGAGGTTCGTGATGTCGGCATCAAACGATATGGTGCGCGAACCGGTGGCCACGTTACCGAGTTGGACGGAGTCGTTGGCGGCGGGCAGCGCGTCAGCGCTCCAGTTGGCGGCGATGCTCCAGTTGCCATCGGCGTCGGGAGTGCCGTTGCCATCCCAGGAGACGGTGGTGGCGGCCGTCAGCAGAGACGGCGCGGCAAATAACAGGGAAGCGGCCAGAGTCAGGGCCTGGGACAGTGCCACAGGTGAACGGGCAGGTGAGCAGGTCAGTGAGCAGGCCAGTGAGTGGGCCAGTGGGCGGGCAGGACGATTTGGTTTCATGGGATTTTCGATGATCAGATGAATGAACACTCGGGATCGTTCATGAACATATTCACGCCATGTGTATGTATTCAAGAATTTTTTTCAAAAAACTTTGGGCGGATGCCGGGAGAGAAGTTTTTTTCAGGAGTCCCGAGGGAAGAAGGGTTGACAGGGGCAGAGGGCAAAGCACGGGTTTACGTTCATGAACAAAATCAAGG
>JAISAX010000082.1 GCA_031266495.1 Opitutaceae bacterium | reverse complement strand
TGGCAACCCGGCGGCGATTAACTGCCTTGTTACCTTTTCCGATTGCGTCTTCCCATGAAGTTTTCCGTTCAGGTCAGTCCGCTGGCCCTTTCTCTCGTGCTCCTTGCCGCTCCCGCCGCCGCCCTCAGGATCTACGACACCACCCTGCGCGACGGCACGCAGGGCGAAGGCATCAACTTCTCGGTGACGGACAAACTCCTCATCGCGGAAAAACTCGACCAGTTTGGCATGGACTACATCGAAGGCGGCTTCCCCGGCTCCAACCCGCGCGACATCACCTTTTTTGCCGAAGCGGCCAACCTCCGGCTCAGGCACGCCCGCCTCGCGGCCTTCGGCTCCACGCGCCGCGCCGGCGTCCGGGCGAACGAGGACGCGCAACTGCGCACCCTTCTCGACAGCGGCGTGCCCGTCATGACGATCGTCGGCAAAACCTGGCCCCTCCACGTCACCGGAATCCTCCGCACCACGCTCGACGAAAACCTCGCCATGATCAACGACTCCCTCGCCTGGCTCACGACCAGCGGACGCGAAGTCGTGTACGACGCCGAACACTTTTTTGACGGCTACAAAGCCGACCCCGACTACGCCCTGCGCACCCTCGACGCCGCGCTGCGCGGAGGCGCGAGCTGCCTCACCCTCTGCGATACCAACGGCGGCACCCTGGCCGATGATTTCAAGACCATCGTGACACGCATCGTCCACCACTTCGGCGGCGACAAGGTAGGCGTGCACTGCCACAACGACGCCGGGCTCGGCGTGGCCCTCACCCTGGCCGGCGTCGCCGCCGGCGCCCGCCTCCTGCAAGGCACCATCAACGGCTACGGCGAACGCACCGGCAACGCCAACCTCGTGACCACCCTGCCCGGCCTCATCCTCAAAATGGGCCACACCCCCCGCTGCGCCGCCAACCTGCAAAAACTCCGCGAACTCTCACTCTACCTCGACGAACTCGCCAACCTGAAACCCGACACCAAGGCCCCCTACGTCGGCCAATCCGCCTTTGCGCACAAAGGCGGCCTGCACGCCAACGCCGCGCAAAAGATAAAATCCTCCTACGAACACATCGACCCCGCGCTGGTGGGCAACCGCACCCGCGTGCTCGTATCCGACATGGCGGGCCGCGCCAGCATCGCGATGAAGGCCAGGGAACTCGGCTACCAACTGGACGAAAAAGCCCCGGAAATGAAAACCCTGATCGAGCACCTGAAAGAGCAAGAATACCGAGGCTACGAATACGAGGCGGCCGACGCCTCGCTGAAACTCCTGCTCGCGCGCACCCTCGGGAAAGCGCGCCCGTTTTTCGAAGTGGAGAGCTACCGCGTGATCGTGGAACGCGAACCGAAGCGCGAGCGGATCGTGGCCGAGGCGACGGTGAAGCTGACGATCCACGGCAAACCCCGCCACACCGTGGCCGAATGCAACGGCCCCGTAGGAGCGCTGGACAAAGCCCTGCGCCTGGCGCTGGAAAGCGAATACCCGCAGATAAAAGACGCCATCCTGAGCGACTACAAAGTCCGCATCCTCGACGGCCGCAACGGCGCCAACAGCCGCACCCGTGTCATCGTGGAAACGACCGACGGCCACGCCATCTGGGGCACCGTCGGCGTGAGCGACAACGTGATCGACGCCTCCTGGGAAGCCCTGCTCGACGCCGTGAACTACAAACTTCTGACCTCGGGGTGAGCGCCGGTGGCGCTCCGGACATCTGCATACGCCGGAGCGGCGGCATTCCTGCCGCTCCTTCAGAGCCGGCGCTGACTGGCGCTAATGACGTTGCATGGCGGCGATGGCATGGTAATCCGGCTCGCATCGATATGAACCCACCCGAACTCCCCTCCACGAAACCCCCTCCCCGGCCCGGACTCGAGCCGGATGCCGCGAACAAAAATCCCTCCGTCCCGATGCGGAAACCGCAGGGAGGGGCGGGGGGAACGGGGGCGACGTACGGGGCGCGATTGCGTTCGCGCTGGTGGATCGCGGCGGGCGTGTTTGTGGCGACATCCGGCGCTGTCGCCGCATGGGCGTTTTGCCAGCCGAAAATCTACAGCGCGTCAGCGATGATCCAGGTGCTTGGACTGACAACCGGGTCTGGTCCTTTCTCTCACGATCCTTTAGCTCCTCCGGGTCCGGATGCGTCCATGTCCTTTCGCGAAGCGTCGGCGCTGGCAGTCAAAATCGCCCAAAGTCCGGTGCTCGTCCAGCGCGTGATGGAGCGCATGAGCGTCAGCCGGGATGACGGGGACGATTCCTTCCGGCGTTTCATGGCGCCGTATCAGGCAGAGGCCGGGAGGTCTGGCCCGGAGCCGTCGCTGTCCGGGATTCTGGAACGCAACAGACGGATCATCGCGTTCCCGAACAGCCTGCTGATAGGGATCGAATACCGGCATCCGGACAGGCATGTCGCCGCCACCGTTGCCAATCTGTTCAGTGAGGAACTCGTTGTCCATTGCAACCCGAGCCGTAGCGAAGAAACCCCTGCAAACCGGGCGCAACCGGATGTGACCTCGCGCCAGATTCGGGAAATGGAAGTGACACTTGTCAACGTGCCGCGGGAAATCCGGCTTCGTCCGATCTCTCACGCCGTGCCTGCGCGTGAGGACGAGTATGTTGCGCCGAGGATTCCGCTGGTTTTGTTCGCCGGGGCGGCGCTGGGGTTTTGTCTGGCGCTGTCATGCGGGTTGCCGGAGCGGCGCAAACAGGTAAACGGGAACCCTTGACCGCCCGGGTCGCCTCCGGTCGCGGTCGTCAGATTGCGGCGAGAAATTCGCGTAAGGCAGCGAAGGCGGGCGCATTCATCGGCAGGTGGCCGGCGAGCGCGGCATCTCCCAGGCGGATGCCGGGTTGGGGCAGGGTACAAAGCCAGGCGCGAAGCTGGCGCTTGGCTTCTTCGGCGGGTGAGGGGGCGGCACCAGCGCCTTGCTGCTGGCGTTGGTGGTTGACACAGGTGGCGAGGGCCTTGGCGCATTCCCATGCCGGGAGATCGCGGATGGCATCAAGGCAAAGATCTTCGAGGGCGCCGGTACGGCCGGGGCCGGGAAGAATGAATGTGGATATGCGGATATGCCCGGGAATGCCGGCAGCGGCGGCGGCGATGGCATCGGTTACGCTGCTGGCGGCGGCGGCGAAGTCAGTGTCCGCATCGCGGGTGATCGCAAGGGACCGCAGTCTTGCGAATCCAGGAACGGCCGGGAGGGCTTTGAGAAAGCTGCGAAGGTTGTTTTTGCCTTCGTAGGGAAGGATCTGAACGGAATCTTCCCGTTCGAGATGGCGTAGAAAAGCGGAGAAGAGGCGTTGTTCTTCCACTCCTTCGCCAAGGAGTAGCGCGGGGTGGGTGATCGTGATTGGCTGGTGCATCTCAATGCGTTTTCCGGGAGGAGAGGGGGGGGAGGGGATTGGGGAGAGATCAGCGTACTTCGAGGTTACGCGCGAGTGCGGTGTCGATCATCTCGCGGTCCATGACGACAGCTTCAATTCCGGCGTCCGGATCGGGCCGCTGCAGCTTGATGATGCCGAGATCATAGGCACTGGTATCAGTATCGGGGTTTTTGCTGAATGCCTGGTGCGCGGCCTGGATGCACTCGTAGGAGTGCGTCGTGGCGAAAATCTGGATGTCGCGTTTTTGGGCGATGTGGGCGAGGCTTTTCCAGACGGGTTCGAGGGCATCGTGCTGGAGGCCGTTCTCAAATTCATCGATCAGGAGGATTTTTGTGCCACTCGTCATGATCGTGGCAAAGAGAGTGAGAAGTCTCGAAAACCCTTGGCCGAGTTGTGTGGCGGGGATGAGTTCCTTGCCTTTGCCGAAGCCGATATCGGCGTAAACATAGGGATGCTGGTGGCCGGGAAGTTTCAGGTATTTGAGCTTTCGGAGGCGTGGTTCGATGTGCTGGAGGTATTCAATGAGTTCGTCTTCCTCGTTGCGAAGGGCGACGGCATTGACGAGTTCAGCGTCGATGGTGGGAGAAGCAAAACGGGTGGAAATAACTGTGACAATGCGGGACTTTGATGCCCCGGGTTTGCGGTTGGGCAGAAAGGTCCTTTTCCCTTGTTGCACGACAACCGGTGCGTGCAGTTCCTTTTTGTCTGTGAATCTGACTTCGAGTTGTGAATTGCCAGATATAGAGTCGAACAGAGTAATGGTCCAAGGTTTGCTTGTGTCCCGTTGGTGATAAAGCCAGAGCCAGAAATTGTCGGCATCATCCGGGCCGGAGTGGGCCGAATCAGGTGACACTGAACGGCGAAAAAGTGCCGGAACATTCTTGATCCAAGGGTTATTATCGGTCGCGAGCCAGATGGCTTCGAGGATTCCGGTTTTGCCAATGTTGTTGTCGCCGGCGATCAGATTGACGCGGCGCAGGGGTTTTATGGTGAGGTGTGAAAAGGCCCGGAAGTGCGTGATCTCAAGCTCGCTGTACATGGGGCGCAGAAAACGACCGCAGGGCAGCGCGGGCAAGTTCCGATTCGGATGCTGCCCGGGCAGGGCATGAGTGATTCGTGTGCGCAGGCTCGTTTTCTTCATCTTTCACTGACGTTACGCAGTGGGCTGTGGCGCGGGCGTCTCGCCGCATTTCCGGGCGGCGCTCCTGCGCTCCTGCGCCGCTTTTGCTTTTGCCGCTTTTGGAAACGTCGATGCCTTGGGAAAGCGGCAGAAGACTGCCGCACTCCAGGGCGGGCGCGACGCCCGCGTCAGAACCGCAGACTGCTGCTCACCTGGAACACCGCCGACACGATCGCGTAGGCCAGAAACGCCACAAACGAAAACGCCACCACCAGCACGCCGCCGGAAATCGTCCGCATGAACATCTGCAACCACTTCTCCATTTCGGCCCGGCAAGTGCGGGCGATGTCTCGCAGACCGGGCGCGAGGTTGCCGGTCTGCTCCGCCACCGAAAGGCGGTCGAGGATCAGCGCCGGGAAAACCTCCGTGCGCCCGAGCGCGCCGGAAAGGCTTTCGCCTTCGAGCACCCGGTCGGTCGCGTCGTGCAGACGCTCGCGTATCGCCAGATTCGTGACCGTGCGTTCGGTGAGCCGGAGCGCGTCCGCCGTGGTAATGCCGTTTTCCAGCAACACGGCCAGCGTCTGCGCGAAATTGAGCACGGTGTTGCGCGCGGCGTAACCCTTGACGACGGGCGTGCGGAGGAGAAGGGCATCGCTTTCGCGCCGGCCGGCTTCGGTGCGCCGCCAGCGCCAGCCGAAAAACGCCGCGGCGGCGAGACCGGCAAGGATGAAGATGCCGTAATGAATAAGAAACTGCGACCCGCTGACGAGCAGTTGCGTGGCGAGCGGGAGTTTGCCGCCGAGCGAACCGAGCAGCGTCTGCAGGCGCGGCAGCAGGAAAAACAGGAAAAACAGGATGACGCCCGTCGCCAGCAGGCAGATGAAAACCGGGTACGCCATGGCGGTGGCGATTTTGGCGCGCAGCTCCTTCTGTTCCTGCAGGTGGCTGATGAGGCGTTCGAGCACTTCGCGGAGGTTGCCCGTGGCCTCGCCGGCGGCGATCAGGTTGATGGATTGCGGGTCGAAGACGCGGGGGTGCGCGGCGAGCGCGGCGGAGAGGCTCTGGCCTTCGCCGAGGCGCGACCAGAGGTCGGCAAAGAGGGCGCGCAGCTTCGGGTGTTGCAGACGGAGCGCGAGCAGGCGCACGGCTTCGCCGGCAGACATGCCGCTGCGGATCAGGTCGGCGAGCGATTCGAAGGCGGGGATGCGTTCGCGGCGGGTGAGCGAGGCGAGGGCGGCGGGGGCGGCTCCGCCGCCGGGTTTGGTGTTGCGGGTTTGGGGTTTTTTATTGGCTGCGGACGCCGCTTTGGCGGAAGGCGAGGCAGCGGCGGCGGGTTTGCGGGGATGGGCATGGCCGCTGCCGTCTTCGTTGACTTGCACTGGCTGGAGTCCGCGGGCCTGGAGTTTGCGCAGGATGTCGCGGCGCGCGGGCGCTTCGAGCGTGCCTTGCGTGGTGGCTCCGGTGGCGTCGCGTGCGGTGTAGTGGTAGGTCGGCATGACGGAAAATTACGAATGACGAATGACGAATGACGAATGACGAACCGGGAATGGGGAATGGTGAGCGGGGAATGGGGGGGGGGGGGGGGGGGGCCGGGCGGAACGTGCCCGCCCACCCACGGTTTTAAATTCGTAATTCGTCATTCGTAATTCGTAATTGCGAGTAACCGCCCCGCCCAAAGGGCGGGGCGGTTACTCGCTCGTGCTGAGGTTGCGGACGAGTTCGTCAAGGGTGGTGAGGCCGGCCCGGACTTTGTCCCAGCCGGACTGGGCGAGCGTGCGCATGCCGGTGGCGCGGGCACGGTCGGTGAGGGCGCGGTTGGATTCGCGTTTTACGATGAGTTCGTGGTGCGGCTTGGGATGGAAGATCTCGAAGACGCCGATACGTCCGCGATAGCCGGTGCCGCGACATCTCTGGCAGCCGACGGGTTGCATGAGTTCGGTGATGCCATCGGCGGCGGAAGGGCTTTTTTCCTGAAGGCCGATGGCGGCGAGGTCGGCGCGGATCGTCAGGAGATCGGCGGGGGCGGGGCGGGCGCAGTCGTGACAGAGGCGGCGGACGAGGCGTTGCGCGATGACGAGTTCGATGGAGGAGGCCACGAGGAAGGGTTCCACGCCCATGTCCACGAGCCGGGTGATGGCGCCGGGGGCGTCGTTGGTGTGCAGGGTCGAGAAAACGAGGTGCCCGGTGAGCGAGGCGCGGATGGCGATCTCGGCCGTCTCCAGGTCGCGGATTTCGCCGACCATGATGACGTCGGGGTCCTGGCGGAGGGTGTGGCGCAGGGCGCTGGCAAAGGTGAGGCCGATCTCGGCCCGGGTCTGGATCTGGTTGGCGCCGGGCACTTCGTATTCGATGGGGTCCTCGATGGTGATGATGCGCAGGTCGGGGGAGTTGATTTTGCGGAGAAAGGCGTTGAGCGAGGTGGATTTTCCCGAGCCGGTGGGGCCGGTGACGAGGATGATGCCGTGGGGGGACTGGAGGACGTGATCGACTTGTTTTTGCTCGTCGGGGAGCATGCCGAGTTTTTCCATCGTGTAGGCCATCTTGCGCTGGTTGAGGAGGCGCAGGGAGATGGATTCCGCGTAGATGGTGGGCATGGTGGAGACGCGGATGTCGAGGTTGGTGGTGCCGGCACGGAAGTTGATGCGGCCGTCCTGGGGGAGGCGTTTTTCGGAGATGTTGAGCCGGGCCATGATCTTGACGCGCGAGATGATGGCGTCCTGGTAGCGGCGGAGGTTGTCGGGCACGGGCACGGGGACGAGGAGGCCGTCCACCCGGTAACGGATGCGGAGTTGTTCTTCCTGGGGTTCGAAGTGGATGTCGGTGGCGGCGTCGGTGACGGCCTGGCTGATGACGTCGGTTACGAAGCGGACGACGGCGGCATCGGCATCGGCTTCGAGGTCGGTTTCGGCGGCGGCGGCGGCGGCGGTTTGAGGGAAGTCGTCGTCGGAGTCTTCGAGGCTGCCGGAGCCGACGCCGTAGTTTTCGACGATGAGCTGGCGGACGCGTTCGGCGAGCGAGAGGTGCCAGGTGACGGGCCGCGGGGTGAAGGTGGCTATCCAGTCGATGATCTGGAGATCGGGGGGCCAGGGTGTGGCGAGATGGAGGGGGGGGGGGGAGGGGGGGGCGTCGGGGCCGGTGTCGGGAGGCGGGGCGGTGTCGGGGTCGGTGGTTT
>JAISAX010000796.1 GCA_031266495.1 Opitutaceae bacterium | reverse complement strand
GGTTGGCGGGGCGCGGGGCGGGGGGGGGGGGGTCCGGCCGGCGGGGGGGGCGCGCCGGGCCCCCCCCCCCACCCCCCCACTTGGGATCGGCGCGGCTCGTTTTCAGGTCTGGCGACGGCGAACAACGAGGCGGACACCGGCAGCGGCGGCGGCGGCGATCAGGGCGAGCAAGGCAACGGCATGCGCCGGTTCGGGGACAGGGATGTTCGTGATGGAAAAATTGTCGATGCCCACTCCGTTGCCTGTGCCTGCTCCCGAATCATACAGGCGGAGGATCACGGTCGTGTCGGTCCAGTCGAAATTGCCCGACGAAAAAGTTTGCTCAACCATTATCCCGCCAGCGATGAGAGAAAGCGTGGGTGTGCTGTCGACGACGGACAGGGTTACGGAAAATCCGCCGCCCGTCGTGAACGTGGAGGAGGAACTGACATCAATGGCAGTGGCCTGGGTGGACGTGGTGCCGACTTGTGTGCCAAGGAGGCCATCGGTGGTTACGTTGCCGTCACGGTAGAAATTGAACTGGTCGTTCTTGTTGCTGACATCCACCTTGAACATGGCTGTGAGGTTGTTGTTGGCGTTTGAGGCGTCGGCGAAAATGATCGCAAACGCTGATGAGGTGGACGCGGCGTAGAGGTCGAAGGAGACCGTGAGCGGGGCGGCTTGGGTAGGAACAAAAACCGACTGGGTGGCGACAGTGGCGTCAGCCGGGGTGGTGTCGTAAAGGTAGGCGATGCCTTTGTCGGTCGTTGTCTGCCGGTCATGTTTTACAAAACCGTTGCTTCCTGAAGTGGTGGTCTGCGCGGCGGTTCCTCCGGCGGTGTAGAGAGCGCGGAAGTTGTTGGCAAACTGTCCCTCGGATTCAAAATCGAGGAAGACGGATTCGGCCTGGACGATGGGACAAATGGCGAGCAGGACAGAGCAGGCGGTGGAAACAGACAGGTATGTTTTCATGATTGAAAGACAGGTTGATGAGCGGGTGCCGGTGGTTGGGTGATCGGGTAGCTGGAGACTGGTTCTTGGAGGCGAAAGAGGAACTTGTCTACTCACAATTAGATATTTTTTCCCGATGCCGTCTCCCGATATTCCAACCACGCGGGAAATCGCGCTTGCCAGCGGTTTCAGCCAGTCGGCGGTGTCCCATGCGTTGCGGGGCACGCGCAACATCGCGCCCGGAACCCGGCGACATATCCTCGCCGTGGCGCGGGGAATGGGATGGCGGACCAACCCGTTTGCGTCGGCCTACATGGCCCAGTTGCGCCGCCAGAGACGCAAGCAGACCTACCAGGCCAGCCTGGCCTTTCTCCTTTCAAATCCCGCCAGCGGCAGGCTGTCGGACCAGTTGCCGCATGTGCAAAAGCACTACAAGGGAGCCGTGGAGCGGGCGGGCGAACTGGGCTACGGGGTCGAGCTGGTCTGGTTGCACGAGCCGCATCTTTCGGCGCGGCGGCTGGCGGATATTTTGCGCAGTCGCAACATCCCCGGACTGCTGGTTCCGGGTGTGGTGGAGCCGGTGGCGCTTTTCGAAAAATTCGACTGGAAAAATTTCGCGTCGGTAGCGATGGGGTTCACCCCTTCCAAATCGCGGCTGCATCGTGTCACGGTGGATACGTCCGCGGGGTTTTCCCTCGTGTTGAAAAATCTGCGCAAGCTGGGTTACCGGAAGATTGGCATCGCGGTGTCGCGGGACTACGACCGACAGGTGAATCATGGCGTGTATTTCCCTGTTTACTACGCCCGCGAGTGGTGGCGGGAGGATTGCTGTATCGAAATTTGCGATTTCACCGCGCCCGACGAGAGCGCGATACCCGGCATCCAGGACTGGTTGCGCAATTACCGGCCCGAGGTGGTGCTTGGCGAGGACATCACCTGGCAGGCGATCAGGCGCATGGGCTGGCAAGTGCCGCGGGACGTGGCGTTCGCAACGGTGGACTGGTCGGAGGACTACGCGCGAATCGCCGGACTAAACCAGCGTCACGAGTTGCATGGTTCGGTCGCGGTGGATCTCCTGGTCAGCCAGGTTTCGCAAAACGAGATGGGTCTTCCGAAGGTGCCTCGTGTGATTTTGCTTCCCGGAGAATGGTCCCCTGGACCCAGCGCGCCGTCGCCATAACTGACTGAACTTACGCGGTTCCCCCCCCCCCCCCCCCCCGGCCGCGTAGGGGCTTCGCTTGCGAAGCCCGCGAGCGACCTGGCTATGGAGATACGCCAATACTCTCCGCCAGGCGCGGGCGTCGCAAGCGACGCCCCTACAGTTGATCCGCGTAACATCAGTTCTTAATTCTTAATTCTTAATTTCCCCGCGTCAGCGGGGGGGGGGGGAGGAATATCGCAGCACGCGGTGGCAGTGGCGGTGGTGGCGGCGGCGGCAGCTCACAACCGCGTGGCGCGGATGGCGTCCGTCAACGCCTCGATGTTTTCCCACGGCACGTCCGGTTCGAGGACGTGCGTCGGCGCGACAACAATCCCCGCGCCCTCCCTCGCGAACCGCGCGCACTCCGCGACCACCGCGCGCACCTCGTCGGGCGTGCCAAACGGCATCGTCGTCTGCGTGCCCACCATGCCCCAGAATTTGAGATGGTGCTTGTGCTCCGCGATCACCCCGGCGGGCGGCAGGCATTCGGGTTGCACGGGATTCAGAATGTCCACGCCGATACCGGCCAGGTCGTCGATGACGGGCCGGATGTCTCCGTCGGAATGATACCGGACCCACAACGGACGCGTCGTCCGGTTTTCGCGCAGGGCGTCAATCACGCGTTTGAGTCGCGGCTTGAGATGCTGGCGCCAGAACGGAACGGACATCATCATGCCGCGTTGCGTGCCCACGTCGTCCCCCAGGCCCACGACATCCACGCCGGCACGCGCCACGATGCGCGCGCGTCGCACGGAGAATTCGGTGAACCAGTCGAGCAGCCATGCGCCGATTTCGTTGCCCTCGATCATGTCCTCGAAAAGCACGTCCATGCCGCGCCGATACCAGGCGGATTCAAAGACGGTGGTTTCCATGTTGCAAACGGCGACCTTGCCGGCGGCGTGAATGGCGGCGACATCCTCGGCCAGCGTGCCGGCGCTCAATGCGGTGTCCAGGTCGGGCCAGGGAAGCGAGCGTAGTTGCCCGATCGTGACAATGGAGGCCAGCGGGTAAAATTTTTCGCGCAGGTGCCAGGCGCCGTCGGGGGCGGCCTGGGCGGGCCGGATGCGGACGGCGCCGATGTTCCCGAATTCGGCGCCGGGCGGCAGGACGATGCCTTGCGCGGCGTAGGCGGCGCGCCAGCGTGCGGGATCATCGGCGAGTTGCGGGTCGCAGTAACGGAAGTCCAGATCGAATGCGCGCGCCGCGTCCCGCGTGCCGAGGCGGGCCTCGATGCGGTCGGCGACGGGCGGCGTGACGGGCAGGTCGAACGGGAGCCATTGCGGAGGCGTTTTGCCGCGGTCCTGGCTCATCATTGCGTAAAAATTTTCCAGTGAATTCATGGTTTGGCGTTGTTTGGTCGGGCCGGATAGTAAAGCAGACCGTTCCCGTTTTTTGAATGGAGGCATTGGCAGAATTTGTGTTTTTTGGCATGGAGCCTGTTTATGAAAGCGCGTCACTCTTTCCCTCTTTCTTCCCCCTGGTCGCAACCGGGGCACGTGATTATTTCCGGGGCATTGCACAAAACGGAAATCCAGAGCCGCCGTGAACTTGATTATTTTGGCATGGTGCTGGTCACCTCGGGAAACGGGTGGTTCGAGGATGCCCGCACGCCGCGCTCGGCGGTTCCGGCGGGCGGCCTGTTTTTTTTGTATCCAGGTATCTGGCACAGCTACGGTCCCGACAAGGGTGGCTGCTGGGACGAGATTTTTCTGGTGTTTGCCGGGGAGATTCCCCGTGCCTGGCAAAAGGCGGGCTGGCTGCCCGAGCGCCCGCCTTTGCTCGCGCTGGGTAGTGGCGACGATGCCGCCGCCTGGGCGCGAAAGATCGAAGCCGTGCCCGGCAAACGCATGCCGTGGGACGCCAAATCCTGCTGCGAGGAAATCTGTCGCTTGCAGCAATTGTTGTCCGAAGTGCTCGCCTTCCGGGAGTCAAACAGGCAACGGCAGGAGGGCGACCGCCGGTGGGCCGGGGAGGTGGACCGCCTGCTGGAAAAACAACTGCGGCAGCCATCCGACTGGGACGCGCTGGCCGCCCGGCTGGGCATGGGTTACGAGGCGTTCCGCAAACGTTTTTCCCGCGTCTTCGGCGTGCCTCCCGTGAAACACCTGACGCGGCTGCGCATCAACCGCGCTTGCGACATGCTGGCTCATCCCGCGGCATCAAACCGCATGGTGGCGGACGTATTGGGTTTTTGTGACGAGTATTATTTCAGCCGTTGCTTCACGCAAGTGGTCGGGATGACACCGCGCGAGTTCAGGCGGCAAATGTGGCGGGTGGATTCAAGGGGGGTGTAATAGAAAGTGGTGGGGAAAGGAGAAAACGCTGAAAAAAAATCAACCACGGAGACTTGAGGCGGCGGAGCCGCAACCAAAGTTTTGAGAGAGAGGATAGTATCGCGGATTTTTTCCACCGTAAATCCGGGAGGGAGGGGCGGGAGGGCGGGATCGGATTAGCGAAGATTAGCGAGGAGTAGCGGTATCCATCATGTTCGGTCCCGTACGGACAAGGAACCGCAGTAAGGAACCGCTAATCTTCGCTGATTTTCGCTAATCCGATCCTGCCCCTGACGTCGCCGCGCCATAGGGGAATCATACTATCGAGTTGTTACCCGGCCCATGCGCCCCCGCACCGTTCCGCATGTCACTCCGGGAAACTCGCTGCCGAGAAAGCCGCCAGGGCCAAGGCAGCCAGGGAAACCAAGGCCGCAGCCGCCGGTGCCGCTAGTGTGCAGTCAAAGGTCAAAGGTCAGAAAGTCGAAGGTCGCCAGCAGCCCCGCTACGCGGAGCATTTTGCAGGGATGGCCCGCTCCGGCGGGCCGCTGATGACTTTCCGACTTTCCGACTTTTGACCTTGGACTGATCACCAGGTACCCCGTTTGTTTTTCCCGAACACTCACCCGCCACGCCGGCCGCCGCGAGCGAAGTGCAACGCGCCCTTCGCTCCGGCGGTTTTTCATTCCGGTTCAACGCTGCACTGTATTCGTTCGCCAGCGTTGCGCGGCATTCACCGGCATCCTCATGTATCCGGTTTGCGAATTCATCGCGGCTCATCGGGAATCGGGAAAGGAACCGAAAATTTACGTTTCCGTTACCCATGCCCGAAGGTGACGACATCCAGATTCGACGCCCCGGCGCGTCGCAGGACACGGGCGCAGGCGTTGAGGGTGGAGCCGGTCGTAAAGACATCATCCACGAGAACGTAATGCCGCTCCGGGCGGATGGACGCGCCCTGCGCCACGGCGAACGCATTCTTGAGGTTGGTCCGCCTCGCCTCGCGGCTGAGCGTGGTTTGTGTCTGCGTGTCGAGCACCCGGCGCAGCAGGCAATCAACGCCGGTATCCCCGGCGGCGCGGGCGAAACACTCCGCCAGCAACACGCTCTGGTTGTAGCCGCGCTCGCGCTCCTTGCGCGGATGCAGCGGCACCGGCACCAGAACCGCGCCGCGCAGAAAATCCGCCACATAGGCATGACCGCGCACGATTGCCTCGATGTCGTGCAGCACGTGGAGGCTGCGATGATATTTGAGTTCGTGCACGAGAGTCCGCCCCGGCCCGCGAAACAAAACCACCGAGCGAGCCGTGTTGAACTCAGGCCGCAACCCGTCGCAATGCTCGCAGACAGGCGAACCTTCCGCTTCGCCGAAAAACGGATGCCCGCACGTGGCGCAATGCGGCGGCGACACCCGCCAGAGCAGCGCCACGCACTTCGCACATATATGCCGCAGCGTCTCCGGCCCGTCATCCCCATTTGCCTCCACCAGGCCATGACAATGCACGCACCTCGGCGGAAATATCACGTCAACCAAACCACGGAAGATATTACGCATCAGCTTCATAGCACCAAACAAAAGGTTTTTCGACATTTTCAGTGAAAAGCAGGGATGTTAAGGAAAGCGGAGAGGAAGTACAGCATGGCGATAAGGATTGAGTTGGAGCGGAAGCCGCGAGCCTTGCGTTTGACGGCGGAGAAGACGGAGTTGAGAGCGTCCATAAAGGCGTTGGTGATATGAGAGAGCCAGTGAGCGAGGATGCCTTCGAGGTGCTGGCGGATCATGCGAGCGATGTTTTGGTCCGCGATGGCGTAGATGTCCTGCAAGGCCAGGCGTATCTGGCGGGCATTGACGGAGCACAGAGTGTTTTTGAGCAAAACCTCGTCGTAGAGTTCACGTTATTTGTCGATAAGACTTTGCGGATTTTTGAGCAGGGGGGGGACCTGAACAGGGTAATCTTCCCGTCGATATCGCCGACGGCGGCTTGCCGGAGGGTGATATTGCCCAGCGGCCTGACGGCTTTTTTCAGGTGCCCGTAATTGACGTCATCCGGTTCGAAGGCATAAACGCGCCCGGCCTTACCTCCCTCCCCCCCCCCCCCCCATGCAACAGATAACTTATTGCGATCGAAATAGATGGAGAAAAATATCACCAGTAAAGATCTGATCACTTCGAATTGACTCCTTGAGTTACACCCCTACGACGAGAATTCATAAAATTACACTTGCATTTACACAACACCTCCCCAGTTTTGTATTTTTCCATGCGTGCCGTGCATCACATGCGTATCACAAACACCGTTAAAAATGCGTCGATTGTAAATATGGCCTCAATGGGAAAAATACGTAACATGTTGTCGTACATTTCTTTTATTCCATCATGAATACATCATCAAAAAACCTCTATCAGTCGGCGGCGGTCGTCGCTATGATTCGAATCGTATTATTGCCGCTCGCCGCTGTGTTGATCACCTCCGCCTCAGTCACCCCCGCCTTCGCGGCTACCTTCTGGTTCACGGGCGGAGCCGACGGCGGCGACTGGGCCAACAAAACTAACTGGAGTTACGACGCTTCGGGAACGAGTCCTGTTGAAAACCTCCCCGAGCCGGAGGACAGCGTGCAGATCGACAGGGCGTCGGCCAAAATCAGCTCCGATACCACGGTGGACGGCGTGCTGATCACCCTTCTTGATGGGAGCACATTGGCTATCGAGTCGGGAGGCGCACTGGTCGGTGGTTCTGTCTCGGCGGTGTACGGCAGCAAAGTGAAAATCCTCTCTGGAGCCACGGTGGAGAATGCGCCCGCCACCCATCTTTACAGCGGGAGCACATTGACCATCGAGTCGGGTGGCACATTTGTTGGCGGTTCTGTCTCGATAGGGATGGACAGCGGGACGACAATCCGATCCGGGGCCACCTTCAATCCTTCGTTTATCCTCCGGTCAAACGTCGATGATTACGTTAACTCTGACCACGGCTTCCTGACCCTGGAAGCGGGCGTGGTTGTCACCGTCAGGGAGTATATACAGT
>JAISAX010000073.1 GCA_031266495.1 Opitutaceae bacterium | reverse complement strand
ACGGCGCGCTTGCCCAGCGTTTCCGGCGAAACTCCCCCCCCCGCGGGGGCTTTTTCCGGCCCCGGGGGGCCCCCCCCCCCCCCCCCCCCCCCCGCGCCAGCCAACCTGAAAACAGCAATCTCCCTCGCATGGACACTGTATCCAGAAATCAACCCTGTATTCCGGACTTCCTCCGCGCCGCATTTACCCTGACGGAACTCCTCGTTGTCATTGCCGTCATCGGTATCCTTGCCGGCATTCTGCTCCCTGTTGTCTCCATCGTCCGCACCTCCGCGCGCACGGCGTCGTGCAAATCCAACCTTCGCCAGATCGGCGTCGGCATTCATCTTTATATTCAGGATAACAAGGGCTTTTTGCCAGGGCCGTTTGCCTACGGCGTCTCGCAAGGCTACAAAAAAACAAGTGGCGAAAATAATAACCGGTATTTTTTCGCGTTTCTCGCTCCGTATCTGGATTTGCCCGAGGCAAAAACGGATGTGCGACAAGCCCGCCATGGCCTATGCCCCGGCTGGCTCGTCGCAATGGCCTCCACCCCCGAAGACCAACGCGGGAGCGTTTATGTGCTCAACCACAACCTGCAGGATACGGACGGCTCGCAATGGAGCCCCTGGGGCCACAAAAGCATCAATCCCCCCCAGCCCTTTTCCCGCCTCACGCCGGAACAACTCACCCGTTCCTGGGCGCTGCAAGACGCCGACAAAAAATCGGTCGGCGATACCGTCCGGAATGACAGTACGGTCGGCAACTGTCCCCTTCTCCCTGTCCACGGGAACTCGCGCAACACGCTCTACTTCGATGCTCACGTCGGCAGCTCGCCCATCCCCCCCTCCCCCCCCCTCTCTCCATGAAATCTCGCGTTTCTCCCGTTCTGTTTTTCACCGCGCCGGCCGTACTCGCGAGTTGCGCCATTGCCGCCAACCCGTCCCCGGTGGTCACCATCGATCCGGCGACGCATCGGCTCGTCTATCGAGCCGACGGGCAAGGCAACACGCTCCCCGACTTTTCCCGCGCCGGTTATCACGGTGGAGGCGTGGCGCTGCCGACCGTGGCCATCGCCCGGACCCTGGATCCGGTTGTGACGGAAACCGGCGTCACTCCGCCCGACGACGGCACCCGCATCCAGGCTGCGCTCGACGCCGTCGCAAAGCTCCCCGTCAATGCCAGCGGACACCGGGGCGCCCTCCTGCTCCGGCGCGGTGTTTACCGTGTGGCCGATTCGCTTCACATCCCGGGAGGCGTCGTCCTGCGAGGCGAAGGCTCCGGCGAAGCCAATGCCACCATCATCCTCGCCACGGGCAGGAAACGCCGCGAGTTCGTCCTCGTGGGCGACACCCGTTCCGGCAAATCCTCCACCGCCAACCCGGTCGGCAGCACACCCGGGCATATCGGTTCGGCGGAAATCGAAGGCACGCGCCGACGTATTGCCGACGCCTACGTTCCGTGGAGTGCGAAGACGCTCGCGCTCGAACACACCGACGGCCTTTCGGTCGGCGACCGCGTGGTGGTATTCCGCCCCGGCACCCCCGAATGGATCTCCCGACTCGGCATGGACCGCATGGTACTCACGAATCCGGAGAGAAAATTCTCCCGGTGGACGCCCGCCGAATACGATTTTCAGATTGAACGCTTTATCACCGTCATCGACGCGGAAAATCGTCAGGTGACGCTCGATGCTCCTCTCATGATTGCAATCGACACGCAGTATGGCGGCGGCTGGCTTTATCGCGCCAGGTCCTGGCGGGACACCGAATGCGGGGTTGAATCGTTGCAACTGATTTCCGAATACAAGAAAGATCGGGAAAAGGAGGATACGAAACACGCCACGGTCGGTGTTACCCTGCGGGCGGTGGAAAACGCCTGGGCGCGCAATATCGTCGCCCTGCATTTCAACATGGGTTTTGCGGCGGATCGCACCGCCCTGTTCACCACGATCAGGGACAGCGCGTTGCTTGATCCCGTCGGTCCGATCAGGGGTGGCTATCGCTATGGCTTCAACCACCGCGGTCAGTACGGCCTCGTCGAAAACTGCCGCACGCGCAATGCCAGGCATGCCTTTTCCACAAGTTACCGCGCGCGCGGCCCCAACGTTTTTCTCGATTGCGTCGCTGAACTCTCGCACACGGATTCCGGCCCTCATCAACGATTCGCCATCGGCACGCTCTACGACAACCTCCGCGAGTCAAAGGACCTGATCGCGCAAGATCGCGGAGATTACGGCAGCGGCCAGGGCTGGGCCGGAGCGCAGCAGGTTTTCTGGAACTGCGAGGTTGCGGGAACCATTGTTGTTCAAAAACCGCCGACCGCGCAAAATTACGCTGTCGGCACCATCGGCAAGTATTCAGGCGGTCGTTACCCGGACAGGCCCTCGGGCCACATCGAATCGCCCGATGCCCACGTGCAGCCCGCGAGCCTTTACCGGGCACAATCAGGCGAGCGGCCTGGCCAATAAATCCGAACGCATTCCGGGTCGGCCTTGCTCAGACCGGGACCTGCTTGCCGATTGCGTCAACCGGTCTCGCGCCGGCATGGGCGTCACCACGCCAGCTCCACCATCTGGTGGCCGAGCACGCGTGGTATCGTGAATGTCACCACGCCGTCGCGCTGCGTGAAGGCCAGCGCCGCGCCGTCCGGCACGAGTCGCGCCGACTTCACCTTGCGCGGCAGGCGCACAGCGCAACGCACGTCGCTCACCGGAGTCACATCCTCGATCACCTCGACCGGCCAGGCATGCGGCCCTTCATGCTTCGCCCCGCCGCGCAAGGTCGGCACGGCGTGCAGCACGTGCACCACAAAACGCCTGTGCGCTCGCTGCTCCATCACGTTGACGCGGCCCGTGGATGGCAGGTTTGCCGTCACCACCGGCAGCGCGTTGCCGTCGCCGCCGCCGCCGGACAGCAGCACCTTGATCGCCGCCAGCACGAAGTCGCGATAGAGCGGCTGGCCGTAGAGGCGATAACGGGTGAAAATGTCGTGCGCGAAGTACGCCACGTTGCCCTCCGCCGAGAGCGTCGCCGCCGGGCTGTTTTTCGCTTCCGAACCCGGTTCGTCCGGCGCGTGCTGGTGCGAACAAAAATGTTCCCAGGTGCGGTTGAAATACGGCGTCGCCCGCTCCGCCAGCACCCGCGTCTTCGCCAGCGGCTCCACCTCCAGCGCGCCGCCGTGGATCACCACCGGCGACTTCACCGGCACGTCGGCGGCGGAGAGCGCCGTCGCCACCAGATAATCCGGATCGGACGCGCTCCGGCCAACGTAACGGATGCCCGCCTCCGGCAACGCGATTGCCTGGCCCGTCTCGTCGAGCAGGCTCGTGCCGCTGGCGAGGATCCTGCCGCCCTGCGCGAGGTAGCGGCGCGCCTTTTTCTGTAATTCATCCGTAAATACGATCGAATCGGGCAGGATTACCAGGTCGAACGGCGTCCAGGGCGCCTTCGCGTCGAGCACGAGGAACGGCTGGTGGAGTTCCAGCAGCATGCGCGACGCGCCTTCGTCGGCCAGCGTCTGGCGCACGTCCGGTTTCGCCGCGCTCACCAGGCCGATGCGCGCCACCGGTTTCACATCGGAGCACCACGCCTCCTTCGCCTCGACGGTGCGGTAGGCCTCGCCGATCAGCGCGTAGGTGTCGCGGTTGATCTCGCCGCTCGGGTGGAGCTGGTCGCCGATGCCGCACTTGGCGCCGTAGGCGATCATCGCCTCGCATTCGTAGCGCAGCGCCTCGGGCCGCTTGAAGCCGCCAAACTCGCCCCACGACGTGTGGAACTTGCCCGTCATGCCGAGAAAATCGTGCCCCGTCGTGATCGCGTAGCGCACCGACAGCGGGAAGTGGTCGTAACCCCAGCCGCCCGTCGGCAGCGACTCCAGTTCCAGGTGCGAGTTGTAGTGCAGTTCCTCCGACGCCCCGATGTGGACGTGGCCGCAGTTGTGGAATACAGGCATATCCGCGTTGTGACTACGGGCGGCGGCGGTCGTTTTTTTGTAGTAGTTTTCGAGGAGCACCTCGTGCGCCCAGGCGGCCACCTCGGCCTCGTTTTCCGGGTTGTAGCCGCGCGCCTTCATCGCGGCCAGGCTGTCGTCAGAGTAGTCGAGGCGGGGGCCGATGATATCCAGAAAAATGCCGTCGGCATCGCGCCAGCGCGTGACGACTTCCTCGATCTGGCGGCACAGGTAGTCGAGGTAGGGCGAGTTCCAGCGCAACAGGCCGCGCCAGCCCGCGTGAAACGGCTCCACGCCCACGCCCTTTTGGTTGATCGTGCGCCATTCGGGATGTTCCGAAAGCGCGAGTTCATCAAGCCCCGCGCTCAGGTAGATCGGCACGCGCACGCCGATCTCGCGACACGCCTCGATCTGCTTCGCGAGCAGTTCGCCTTTCATGTGCGGATGGCGCTTGCCGACCTTCGTGTCGTGATAGCTCCAGCCGTGGTGGCATTTCGAAAAACAGGTGATCGAGTTGACGCGCGCTTCCTGGAGCACGGCCTGAAACGCCTTTTTGTCGAATTTCGCCCCGACGCCGGGGATCGAACCGTTGGTGTGAAAATCAAGATGAACCTGACGAAACGGGAGTGGTTGCATGGTGGTTTTTGCGCTTGAGCGGGATGCCCTCGCGGATGTCCATAATAACCCGTGCCTCCCCCCCCTGCCAATGCGCCGAAGTCGCCGGAACGTGTGCAAAAGTCACCCGTTCCTCTCCCGCCTGCCGCTGCCTCCGCTGCTGCTGCGGCGGCAACGGCGGCGGCGATGCACCTGCGACATCACAATCCGGGCGATCTGCAACTGCGGTTGTTGCAGTGCGTGACGGCGCGGCTCAACCGGTGGGACCATGACAATCTCTCCGCGCCCTACTGGCGGCTTTACCTGCTTTCCGGCAAGGGAGCGGCCGTGCGCTGGCGGGGCCGCATCACGCCGCTCGATCCGCGCCACGCCTGGCTGATCGGCCCCGATACGGATTTCGGCGCCATCCTGGAAAAACCGGTCACGCAATGCTACGTCCACTTTACGCTCACGCCGGCCTTCGCCTCCGGCCCGGGTGTGTATCCGACAAAACTTACGCCCGTCATGCGGATGTTGCACGCGTGTGCGGCGGACGGTTCCGGCTCCGATGTCGCGCCCGGCTCCGCGTCCGCGACTGCGCCGTCTCTCCCCCTCCCCCCCCCCCCCCCTTCGCCTTCCCTTTCTCCTTTCCTTTCTCCGTCCCCGGAGGCGTCGATCATCGCCTGGAATGCGCTCGTGCTCCTCGCGCTTGGCGGCCTGCCACCGGGCACACTCCGCGAGCGCCGGCTGGATGCGCGGGTGTTGCGCGTGCTGGAGCACATCGAACGCGACATCGCCGGCCCTCACACGTTGGGAAAATTTGCCCGCGTCGCCGGCATGCACGCCCGCGCGCTGATCCGGCTCTTTCGTCACGAAACCGGCGTCACCCCGATGGCCAGCCTGCGCGCCCGCCGCGTGGCCCTTGCCTGCGACCTGCTCCACCACTCCAACCGGCCAATCGACGATATCGCCGCGCTGACAGGGTTCTGCGACCGCTATCACTTCACAAAAACCTTCCGCCGCCTCCGCGAAATGTCTCCCGGCGCCTTCCGGCAACTGCAACGGCAGGCATAACACAGCAGGCCGCACGTGCACGTGCATGCGCACGCCGGAGCATGCCTGGGAAGTGGCGCGGGCGTCCCGCCCGCCGACAGCGAAGCCGCCGGATCGACGTGGCACGGGCTTCCAGCCCGTGAGCGTTGCCTCTCCGCGTAACGTCAGTTTGTCAGCTCGGCCGCGGCCCGGTTGTTTTTCGGCGCCTGGTCGAGCGTGCCCGGCGGCATCGCCAACTCGGCCCGGAAAACGATCCTGCCGTTGACCTCCAGCCGCTCCGACGCCACCGGCACCTTCACCGACGCGCTCGCGCCCGGCTCCAGTGGCAGCAGCGGATACAGCAGCGGCGCGCCGTCCACCGTTACCGCGAGCGAGGCGCCCGACAACGGCTGCGCGCCACGATTCTGCACCACCACTTCCACCGTGCCCGCCTTCGCATCAAAAACCCAGGCCGAAACCGCGCCATCCACCCGCGAGGCGTTGTCGCGATCCATCGCCCAGGCGAGGTTGACCACGCCGTTGCCGTAGCCGGCATCGGGCCCCGCCGTGCCGCCGTCGTTCGCATACGTCTGCAACACCTGCGCGGCCTCCGCCGCGGTCAGCGAGGGGTTGGTCGAGAGCAGCGCCGCAATCGCGCCCGACACCACCGGCGCGCTCGCCGACGTGCCGCTGAACCAGATCCGGTCGCCCCCGCCCGCCGCCGTCGTGATCGCGTAACCCGGAGCCGTCAGCCGGAGCTGTTCGCCCGAATTGGAAAACGCCATCTGCCAGCCCGCCGCATCCGTCGCTCCCACGGAAATCACTTGCGGATACGCCGCGGGCCAGGCCAGTTGCCCGGCCTGGTCGTTGCCCGCCGACGCCACCACCACCGCGCCGGCCGCCTGCGCCTGGTCAATCGCCTGCTCCAGCAAGCGCGCCGTCGCGTAGCCGCCGAGGCTGACGTTGATCACCTCGGCGCCGGCCCCGGCCGCCGCCAGGATCGCCTGCGCCACCGTGAAGAGATCGGACCGTCCGTCGGTATCTGTTACCCGGATACTCAGGATGTCCGCCGCCGGCGCCACCCCGCGCGCGCTCGCGTCGCCCCCGGCGGCGATGGCCGCGACGGCGGTGCCATGCGCGGAATCCGCGCCCGTAAAACCCTGGCCCATGTCGAGTGTTTTTACCCGGTTGTCGCCGAACGTCGCGTCGCCGAGCACGCCGCTATCGAGAATCGCGATGAGCACGCCCTGGCCCCAGGCGGAGTTGTCCGCCGCCTCGAAGCCGAGCGCGGACAGCAGCCCGCCGAAGACCGGCGTCTGGCCCGACGAGGAGCGTTCCTCCGGCGACGGCGGCGCGGGAGGCGCGGGAAGCGCGGGCGGTTGCAGGACGGGGTTGGCGCCGATCGCCTCGAAATCGCCTCCGCGTCCGCGCAACGCTCCGGCAAACGCGTCATAGTTGTCCACGCGCACGCGCACGGCGCGCAGCCCCTCGATCCGGGCCAGCACCACCGCGCCGGCATCGCCCGCCCGGGCGAGAAATTCGCGGTACGCGGCCTCGGTCGCGAACGTCAGCACGCCTTCGTCCGTCCGCACGCCGGGTCGCCGGAAAAGCTGCGCCAGCCGTGCGGCGAGTCTGGCCTGGTCCGCCAGGCCGGTGGCGCCGGCGGCGAAGCTGGTCCGTAGCGCGAGCGGCGCGGCGGCATCCGTCCGCGCGTCGCCGGCGTTTTGTGACAGGTGCGCCTCCCGCCACCACCACGCGCCGACGAGCAGCCCCAGGGCGGCGATGGCGGTTAACAGCAAGGGAAAACGGATGCGCATGGGAATGGGAATGGAGCGGGCAGACGAGCGGCAATGTAACCGCAACAGGACGCCATGCGAACGGAAAAGGTTTCCGCCCTTCCCCCCCCCCCCCCGGGGGTAATTGAAAGCGGAGGGAAAAGGGAGAAACGCCGGACATCGGGCGCCGGACATCGGACACCGGTTATTGAACGAGGAGTTACCTTGATCCGGCGTCCGGCGTTGGATTGTCCGTCAGACGAAACACCGCCACTCCCCCCCCTTCAATTACACCCGGGGACGGCGGGAGAGGGGACGCTATTGACCATTGGCGCGGGAGCGCCTGGGACCGCCGGCATCTTGCCGGCCCCGGTGGAGTGGCTGCCTGGGGCAGCCAGCCGTTCCGGCCAATCCTGCCAATGCCACTCCGCTGCATGCCGGCAAGATGCCGACGGTCCCAGGCGCTCCCGCGCCGAACTCCCTCGCCGTCGGCCCCCCCCGCCGAACCCCCTCGCCGTCCCCCCCCCCCTCCCCTCCCCTTTCCCGCCTCAGAACCAGGCGACGCTTCGCGTCGTCGCAGCGGCAGGAATGCCGCCGCTCCTGTGAAAACAGGTTTGTTGTTCGTCCCGTCATGACTACGGTGCGCGCCCATGAATCATCCCCTTTTTGTTATCCTGATGCTGGCTGTCGGCGGTTACGTGACGTGGCTCTGGTGGTCCGACCGGAACCTGTGGCGGGCGGGCAAGGCCGATCCGCGGCGTTCGTTGCCCGGCGCGACCGATGCGCCGGCACGCGCCACGATCATCGCAGTGGCCGGCGCGCTCGTCCTGCTCGGCGCCGAAACGGCCGGCGAGGTCGCGCTCGGCATCAGCGGGGAGCAATCGACCATGACACTCCTCATGAGTCTCTATTCGCTCATGGCGGCGGTGATCGAGGAAGTGATTTTCCGCGGTTACCTCGTCGTGGAAAAACGGGGACGCGCCTGGCTGGTCGGCAGCATCCTCGTCGCGTCAGTGCTGTTCGCCGCCGGGCATCCGTTCCTGTGGAAGTGGGAGGAAGGCGAACTGATCCGGAACTTCGGCCTCAAGGGGTGGTTCAGCACGGCGGTGGTTTTCGTGAGTTCGCTGTGGTTTTATTACGTGCGCTTCGCGAGCTGGAATCCGCACCGTTCGCTGCTCCCCTGCATGGCCGCGCACGGCGCGAAAAACCTCGGCGTCTTTGTCATCAAGCTCGTCCAGGGCTTCGTGTCGGGCGTGTGGTGAGGCTGCGGAAAGGGTGACGGCGAAGCAATCGCTTCCCTTCCGCTCGCCGCCCGCTTCCCTTCCGCTCGCCGCCTGCTTCACCACCGGCTGGCGCAGTTCGACCGGCCTTTCCATTGCCGCTGCCCGTGCCACCTTCTCTTCCTGCTATCCCCCAAGGCCTGCGACCGGGAACGAAGCAGAAGGCAGGTCCGGGGAGCGCATGCGTCTCTTGTTCTGTGTTCGGGCCTCGCCAAACACGGTTTGCTTCCCTCATCCCGTCTCCGGCAGCGATGGCGATGGTGATACCGGCTGACTTGCATTGGCCTGCTTCCATTTCAGCCAACTCTCGAATTCAGATCCCTTGGACTGGAGCACCGTGGAATACTGCGCGTAGTGCTCGGCCCTCCATTTGCGGATATCCTGCGTGATGACTTGCCGCACGTAATCGCTAAGGTGCAGGATACCGCGTTCCTCCATAATCGCCTGAATATCAGCGAGCTGTGGATCAGATAACACGATGTTTACCTGAGGACGTTTCAGAATCCGTTTCCGCGGCATGTCGCGGACACCTTACCCGGAAATTCCCAAACCGGGCATAGGAGGCGCTATCATTTCTCGTTTTTCCTCTCCCGTGATCTGTTTGAAATAGTTTAAGCTTTACAGAAATAGAAAATAACGACGAACTCCGCGTTTCTTTCATCAAAGAACATATGAAAATGATCTCCCCTCGAATCCAGAAACACGGTTCTCTTCTGAGCACCGGTCTTACACTCGCCGCCTTCGCGTTTTCCGCGACTGCCGGCTTCGCACTCGATGCCTCCGGCACCAAAGTTGTGAATGTCCTTGATGGTGTTATCGGCGTCGGCAGCCAGGATGCCGTCACCGGCAACCAGTTGCAGGCTACCAATGATGCGTTGAATGCTACCAATGAAACGGTCAGCGATCTCACTAGCGACCTCCGCATCCTCACCAGAGACTTCAACGGCCTCGACAGCGACGTCACCGGCATCGAAGGCCGACTGAACGACGGCGACACCGGTCTCGTCGCCCTTGATGGCAAGATCACCGCCGCTGGCACGCGTATCGACGGTCTTGACGGACGTATCACCACCAACGCGACCGATATTACCGGCATCGAAGGCCGACTGAACGACGGCGACACCGGCCTCGTCGCCCTTGATGGCAAGATCACCGCCGCTGACACGCGCATCAATGGTCTCGATGGACGTATCACCGACAACGCGGACGGTATTACCGGCATCAATGACCGACTGAACGACGCCAGCACCGGCCTCGTCGCCCTTGATGACAAGATCACCGCCGCTGACACGCGAATCACCAACGAAGTCGCCACGCTCGACGGACGAATCACCACCGAAGTCGCCGCCATCAACGCCGACATCGCCACGCTCGACAACGTTGCCGTGAAATACGTCAACGACACCGACGCCATCATCAACCTGCGCGCCGCCACCACCCTCAACAACGTCCAGGCCATCACCGGCCTTGCCGACGTCACCCCCGGCGACAGCGACCAGACCAGGGCCGTGAACATTGCCAGCGCCAAGGTGATTGCCGCGGAAGTCGCCGACGACGCGATCAACACGCACCTCGACGACGCCCACAAAGCCATCGCCTTCTCCACCGGCGCCACCGCCTCCAGCATCGCGTTCGGCGTCACCGGCTCGCAAGCCATCGGCAGCAACGCCCGCGTGAACAGCGACAACTCCATCGCCCTCGGCACGGACGCCTTTGTCAGCGACCAGGCCACCGGCAGCACCGCCCTCGGCACCGCCGCCAACGCCCGACACGCCAACTCCGTCGCCCTCGGCGCCAACACCACGACCACCGAAGCCGACACCGTTGCCATCGGTGACCGCACCCTCAGCCAGGTCGCGGCCAAGGATCTGACCGCCGCCAACACCGGTTACGCCGCCACCACCGGCCAGCTCTACAACGCCGCCACCAGCACCGCCGACATCCTCGGCGGCGGCGCCACCGTCAACACCGACGGCACCCTCACCGGCTGGAACGTCGATATCACCGACGCCGCCGGCAACACCGTCAACGCCACCAACGTGGCCGACGCCCTCACCGGACTCGACACCCGCATCACCGGCGAAGTCGCCACCCTCAACACCCGCATCGACGACGCCCTCGTCGCGCACGCCGACGACGTCACCGCCCTCGACACCAAGATCGACCAGGAAATCGCCGCCCGCGCCGCCCTCATCCGCACCGAAGCCCGTCTGGACGCCAGCAACGGCCCCGTCCTCGACGCCGCCGGCAACGCCATCACCGACATCCACATCGGAGGCAACTCCCTCATCACTGCCGAAGTGGCCGTGGTCGAAGCCGCCACCGGCAACATCGTCCTGCAACAACAACTCTCCGCGCAGGACGCCACCGGCGCCGCCATCGACCTCGACATCGCCAACGGCAGCAAGCTCCTCGTCAACGGCGACGAAGTCTGGGGCAAGACCGCCGTCCAGGGCGCCATTGCCACCGCCAACGACGCCCTCCGCACCGAACTCAACACCCGCATCGACGGCGTTGACACCCGCGTGACGAACCTCGAAACGGCCATTCAGAACCAGGCCAACTACACCAACCGCATGTTCAACCAGCACCACAAGGCCATCCAGAAGCTGCAGCGAGGCATCTCGATGGCAGCCGCGCTCCAGACGCCGGTGATTGATCCGGGCAAGAAAAACGCCGCCAAATTCGGACTCGCCCACTACGACGGCAAGACCGGCCTTGCCGGCGGCTACGCCCGTCGCATACAGGACAGCGTGATCGTCAACGCCGAAATCGCCACCTCCGACGATTTTGACGAAGTGATCGCCCGCGCCGGCGTGAACTACAGTTGGTAACCGAAAACACGCCGATCGACGTGGTGCGGGCGTGGCGCGGGCGTCTCGCCCGCTTCCGTGAGTGGCACGGGCTTCCTGCCCCGCGCCACTTCTCAAACATACACATAACATCTCCTGGTAACTGAAGGTATGCGGATCGACCGTAGGGGCGTCGCTTGCGACGCCCGCGCCAGGCGGACAAAATTGGTGTATTTCCCGTTGTGTGGTCAGGTCCTCGCGGGCTTCGCAAGCGAAGCCCCTACGAGGGGGGAGGCACCGCGTAACGTCAGCTGGTAA
>JAISAX010000710.1 GCA_031266495.1 Opitutaceae bacterium | reverse complement strand
GCGGCGGGGGGGGGGGGGGGAGAGGAGGGACGGTGGGCGGCGGCGCTGGGCGGGGGGCCGGGGTCAGTCCTGGTCGGCGACGAGGTGCCATTGGTGGCTGGTGTAGTCGGCCGTGGCGGGGGGGAGGGGGAGGCCGGCGTGTTGCAGGACGGCGCCGGGGTAGCGTTCTCCGGTGGTGGTGTCGCGGTAGGTTTTTTTCGGGTCGAGGCCGCGGAGGCGGAGGTTGCGGTGGGGCGCGGTGGCTTCGGCCTGCACGGTGACGTGCGTGACGAGGGCTTCGCTGGCATCGGGCGCGGCAACGAGCCAGGCGGTTTCGGTGCGGGTGCCTTCAAAGGGACTGACGAGGCGGTAGAGGTCGCCGGTGAGGAGGAGGGGGCGGTGGTTTTTGTACGATTCGATCTGGCGGCGGACTTCGGTTTTTTCGTCGTCGGTGAGGTGGCCGGGGTCGAGTTCGTAGCCGAAGGCGCCGGTGAAGGCGACGTCGCCTCGGGTGCGCAGGGGCGTGATGCGGCCTACCTGGTGGTTGGGCACGGCGGTGACGTGCGCCGCCATCGTGGAGAGGGGGTAGGCCAGCGTGGTGCCGTACTGGATTCGGAGGCGGCTGATGGCGTCGGAATTGTCGGAGGTCCAGATTTGCGGCATGTAGTGGAGGATGCCGGGGTCGAAGCGGCCTCCGCCTCCGGAGCAGCCTTCAAAGAGGATTTCCGGGAAGTTGGTGACGAGGCGTTCCATGATTTCGTAGAGGCCGAGGGTGTAGCGGTGGGCGACTTCCTGTTGGCGGGGGGGGGGGAGGGCGGCGGAACCGGTTTCGGTGAGGTGGCGGTTCATGTCCCATTTGATGTAGGTGATGGGCGCGGTGCGGAGGATGGTGGCGATGGCGTCGTGGATGGCGTCGCGGACTTCGGGGCGGGTGTAGTCGAGGACGAGTTGGTGGCGGCCTTCGGTGCGGGCGCGGTGGGGGACGTGGAGGCACCAGTCGGGGTGGGCGCGGTAGAGGTCGCTGTCGCGCGAGATCATTTCGGGTTCGATCCAGAGGCCGAAGGCGAGGCCTTTTTGTGTGATGCGGCGGGCGAGGGCGTCGAGGCCGCGGGGGAGTTTTTTGTGGTCAACGGTCCAGTCGCCGAGCGAGCTGCGGTCGTCGTCGCGGTGGCCGAACCAGCCGTCGTCGAGGACGAAGAGTTCTATGCCGAGGGCGGCTCCGGTGGCGGCGATTTTTTCGAGTTTTTGTTCGTTGAAGTCGAAGTAGGTGGCTTCCCAGTTGTTGAGGAGGATGGGGCGGGGTTTGTCGTGCCAGTGGCCGCGGAGGAGGTGGGCGCGGTAGAAGCGGTGGAGGGCGCGGGACATGCCGCCGAGGCCGGCGTCGGGGGCGTGGACGAGGACGGCTTCGGGTGTCTGAAAGGTGTCGCCGGGGGGGAGTTGCCAGGCGAAGTCGAAGGGGTTGAGGCCGATCTGGGCGCGGATTTGGCGGGTGGGGTCGAGTTCGGCCTGGGCCATCCAGTTGCCGCTGTATACGAGGTTGAGGGCGTAAACGTCGCCGCGGTTTTCGTCGGCTCCGTGTTCGGCGAGGGCGATGAAGGGGTTTTGTTGGTGGCTGCTGGTGCCGCGGCGGCTGTCCACGGTCTGGCGTCCGGGGCGCAGGGGGGTGGCTATGAGGTCGCGTTCGCGGGCCCAGGCGCCGGAGAGCTGGATGAGGTGGTGGTTGGCGTGGGCGGGGGAGAGGTCGAGCGAGGCGGAGAGGGCGCGGCGGATTTCCAGGGGGGCTTTGCCGTGGTTGGTGATGCGGGCGGAGCGGGTGATGACGGGGTGGGCGGCGAAGGCGGTGTAGTGCAACTCGACTTCGAGGCCGGTGTGGGTGTCGGCGAGGGTGAGGGTGAGGGTGTCGGCGTCGGTGTCGGCGCGGGTGAAGGTGGCGGGGAGGCCGGGGAGCGGGGGTTTGCCGGGGGCGATGCGGTGGGTTTTGTAGCGGAGGTCGAGGATGCGGGAGCCGGTGGCGGGTTGGTAAATTTCGAGGGCGGGTTCGCGGTAGTCGGAGGTGCCGTGGACGGGGTATTCGAGGGGGAGGGTGTCGAGGCTGATGCCCCAGGGGGCGCCGGCGAGGGTGGGCGAGAAGGCGCGGTCGCCGGTGCGGAGGAGCGGGTCGAGGTTGACGGTCGCGGGGGCGCTGTTGGCGAGCGTGGGGCCCCAGTAGAGGTGGACGGGGATGTTGTGCTCCGTGATTTTGAGGGCGTAGGTGGTGTCGCCGGCGTGAAGGAAGAACGTGGCGGTGTTTTTGTCGTATTGGATGGGCATGGTGCGCGTGGAAGGGAAAAGGCTGATCGTGCGCGGTCGGCGCGCGAAAAAACGAAAGCCTGCAACCTGGCAGCGGGCGGGGAGGGAGGGCGAGCTTTTGTGAGGCATTTTTCAAGGGCATGAGCCACCCGCCTTCGCTCTCAAGCCCCCCTTCCCCCTCCCCGCCTCCTCCCGCCTCCTCCCGCCCGCCCCGATTGACAATCCTCCGTCAACCCCCTTCGGTATCCCGCGAAACAAGTAAAAACACCTGGTGCAACCGCTCGCCCCCCATTATCAAGAAGAAGACCCCTCGAAAACCGCACGACGCCGCGATGGCGTTGCACGACGCCACGATGGCGTTGCACGACGCCACGTTGGCGTCGCACGACGCCGCGATGGCGTTGCACGACGCCGCGATGGCGTCGCACGACGCCGCGATGGCGTCGCACGACGCCATTGATGCCCCTACCCACTCTCGGCCTGGCGACAACACCGCCGCCACCGCCGCAGCCACCACCACCACCACCACCAACAACAACAACAACACCAACAACACCAACACCAACACATAAGGAACAAACACATCACCATGAGCACCCGAACCCGCCACCACAGCACCCGCGCCTGGTTTCCCACGGCGCTCAAAGACCAGCTCGAATGGGCCACCCGGCACATAAGCGGACTGGAAGAAGTCGGCACCCTCGTCGGAGTCCCGACCGCCTTCACCACCCAGGCCAGGAGCGACCTTGCCAGCCTCAGGCAACTCTACGACTGGCGAGACAAAGTGGACGACCTCTCCAAATCCTACACCCAGGCCGCCGAACGCCTGCAATGGGGAGACGGCAGCCCGGACCCCGTTGTCACCCAACCCGTGGACCCCGCCCTCCTCGGCATCAACAAGACCGTCAGCCGGCAACCCGCCCTCTTCCCCCGCCTCTTTAACAACATAGACACCATCAACAAAAACCCCGCGTGCAAAGACGACATCCGGCGGCAACTCGCGATCCTCCCTCCGGAGAAACCCGCGATCGACCTGCTCCACCTCACGCCCGACGCCCGGGCGACCTTCAGCGGCGGCTACGTCACGATCAAAGGGCACCTGCCCAAACCCGCCCGCTTCTGGCAAGTCCATGCGGACTACGGGGACGGCGAAGGCCGGCACCTGATCGGCACGATCACCCGCGCCCGCTACATCGACCAACACCCCCTGCCCGCCAAACCCGTCACCTGGACCTACACCATTGAATTGCACGACACCGATGGACGCACCATCGGCAAAGTCAGCGTCACCAGCCTCACCGTCTGGCTCGGCCGTGCCGACGACGGCCCCGAAGCCGAAGGCGGCTGACGAAGCCCGAAGGCGGCCAGGGAACCGTAAGGAAATAACCGGATAAAGGTACGTGGAACGCCGCAGGGGCTTCGCTTGCGAAGCCCGCGAAGACCAGGGGGCATCGCCACTACGACCGGCGAGCGCGGGCGTCGCAACCGCGACGTCGTCCATGCGCACGATTCCGCTTTCCGCGAGCGCGGCCGGGGGGGGGGGGGGGGGGGGGGGGGGCCCGGGGGGCACGGGCCGCCGCTGCGGAGGGGCGGGACAGGTTTACTTCTTGTCGGAGGCGGCGTCGAGGATGTCGCCGAGGTTCATCATGTCGCCGCTGCTGTCGCGGTTGAGGGCCTCGTAGGCGGCCGTCTCGTTGGCGAGTTGCTCCGGCGTGTAGTTGGCGGCCTTGATCGAAAGGCCGAGGCGGCGGTCGTCGCGGTCGATCTTGATCACGCGGGCCGTCACTTCCTGGCCGGGCTTGAGCACGTCCTTCACCTTGTCGATGCGCTCTTCGCTGATCTGCGAGATGTGCACGAGGCCGTCGATGCCGTCCTTCAGGTCCACGAAGGCTCCGAAGGCGGTGGTCTTGGTCACGGTGCCTTTCACGACGTCGCCTATCTTGAAGAAGCTGTCGATGTCGCTCCAGGGGTCGATGGCGAGTTGTTTCATGCCGAGGCTGATGCGTTGCTGGCTGGCGTCCACGTCCAGGACGATGGCGTCCACCTCGTCGCCTTTTTTGAGGACTTCGGAGGGGTGGTTGATTTTGCGGGTCCAGCTCATGTCGGAGACGTGCACCATGCCGTCGATGCCTTCCTCGAGTTCGATGAAGGCGCCGTAGGTGGTCATGTTGCGGACTTTGCCGTGGACGCGGGCGCCGATGGGGTAGTTGTGGCGGACCATGTCCCAGGGGTTGGGTTCGAGCTGGCGGAGGCCGAGCGAGATTTTCTGGTCTTCTTTCTGGATGCCGAGGACGACGGCATCGAGTTCCTGGCCGACTTTGAGCACTTCGGAGGGTTTGTTGATGCGCTTGGTCCAGGACATTTCGGTGATGTGGACGAGGCCTTCGACTCCGGGTTCGATCTCGATGAAGGCGCCGTAGGGGACGAGGTTGACGACTTTGCCGTGGAGTTTCGCGCCGACGGGGAATTTTTGTTCGATCTCGTCCCACGGGTTCTTGGTGGTCTGCTTGAGGCCGAGGGAGACGCGTTCTTTCTCGCGGTTGATCTCGATGATCATGACCTGGATTTCCTCGCCCTGCTTGAGCATTTCGCTCGGGTGGGCGATGCGTCCCCAGGACATGTCGGTGATGTGGAGGAGGCCGTCCATGCCGTCGAGGTCGATGAACGCGCCGAAGTCGGTGATGTTCTTGACGACGCCCATGCGGACTTGGCCGGGTTCGATGGATTCGAGGAGGGCGCGGCGTTTCTCGCTGCGTTGTTGTTCGATGAGTTCGCGGCGGGAGAGGACGATGTTTTTGCGCTCCTGGTTGATTTTGAGGACCTTGAAGTCGTAGGTCTGGCCGACGTACTGGTCGAGGTTCTTGGGGGCGAGGATGTCGATGTGCGAGGCGGGCATGAAGGCATCGACTCCGATGGAGATGATGAGGCCGCCTTTGACCTTGGCCTTGACGCGGCCGACGGCGACGGAGCCTTCGGGGAATTTGGTGAGGATGTTCTCCCAGTTTTTCTTCTGCTCGGCCTTGTCGTAGGAGAGCACGGGGAGTCCGTTTTTGGATTCGAGCTTCTCGACGTACACCTCGATGGTGGAGCCGATCTGCAGTTCGCCGATGTCGATGAACTCGTTGGCGGGGATGACGCCTTCGGATTTGCCGCCGATGTCGACGACAATCTCGTTCTGGCGGATTTCGGTGATGACGCCCGGAACGATGGAGCCTTCCTTCAGATTGTCGAAGGAGGTTTCGGCGAGCAGTTCTTGCATTACAGAACTCATGATGGGTGTGACGGCCGGCCTGCGTCTGCTCCGTGACTCCGGTCTGCCGGGGATAACCGCCCGTGATGGACGGTCGTGGTTGATGGTTGATCTGTCGGTGAAAACCGGGCGAAGGGAGCGTTGCGGCGGCTTCGTCCGGACAATAGTGAATGCCGCAAGCGGTCAGCAGGTCATTCGCAGGGGGGACGTGCAAGCGCAAAAGCAAAAACCCCGCGGGGCGAGAGCCGGCGGGGTTCTTCACTCTGGCAAGGAGGGGGGGGGGGGGGAGGGTGGGCTGGGCGGGCGCTCGCGGTTTTGGCGAAAATGGTCTGCGACGCGCGGGATTTGGGGCGGGGGGCGGCGGTCGGG
>JAISAX010000704.1 GCA_031266495.1 Opitutaceae bacterium | reverse complement strand
GCGGGTGGGGCCGGGGGGGGCGGGGGGCGCGCCCCGCCCCCCCCCCGCGCCCGCCCCCCCGGCGCGGCGCCCCCCCCCCGGCCCCGGGCCCCCCCATCCCGCGTTGCCAGTATTGGCCGTCGTGTTAGAGGCTCCAGCCGTTGAATTCGCGAAAGGCGTGATAGCTCCACGACCAGTTGCGCTCTTCGAAGAGTTCAAGCACGTCGCGCAGGTAGCGTTCGCCGGAGCCCGCAGGCGCCCAGCGCACCACGCTGAACTCGCCGATGTACCAGGGCGCGGGAACCCGTTCGCGGAAGTCGTCGATGAGCTTGAAATAACTCGCGAGCTTCGCCTTGTCGAAGTGGACGCCGTTGATCTTGCCGGGGTAGGCGACGTTGAGTTTTTCCATGGCTTTTTGCAGGTCGGTGCCGGTGATGTCCTTGATGCCCTGGTGGGTGAACTCGCCGGGTTCGTAAAAGTGGGTGCTGTAAATGACGTTGTAATCGGGCAGCGGTTGCAGGTCGCGCAGGCCTCCGGCCCCGCCTCCCGGTCCTGGCTCGTAAATGACCCAGGCGGTGGCGTCGATCTCGCGGATGGCCTTGATGATTTTTTCGGCGAGCGGTCGCCATTCGCGCGGCGCGTGCGGGAGCTGGTTGCGGTCGAGGGGTTCGTTGTAGAGGTCGTATCCCCAGATGGTATCGCCGTGTGATTTGAAGCGCGTGGCGGCGGTTTGCCAGAAGGTGATGAAGTTTTTTTCGAGGTCGGGGTGTTGCCAGAGTTCGCTGTAGTCAATGCGGACGCCAGGCACCGGCGGCTGGTGCAAATCGAGGATGACTTTCAACTGATTGGCTCGGGCGATTTCAATTCTGTCCTCCAGATAATCCAGCAATTCGGGCAGCGCGGCTTGCCAGTCTTTGCCGAGTTTTTTGGCGAAGTTGAGCGGGAAGATTTGCAGGCGGATGCAATCCGCGCCCCATGCGCGGAGGTCGGCGGCGTCTTTCGCGGACATGCCGGAGGGCACCATGAAACCGCGGATGGTTTCGGGATTCGGGCGGCGGGCGCGGATTTTTTCCAGGTCGAGCGCGACCGGGACCGGCGGCTCGATGGGGACGAAACGGAGGAACCGCACCTCGGCGCGTCCCCTGGGCGCGTTTACCTGAATGTTGAGGTTGTAGTTGCCATTCCCCTCCCTCCCCCCCCCCCGCGCTGGCGTCGTCGTCGTCGTTGTCGCGGGCGTTGCCGCGGGTGGCGTAGTGAAATCAATGATACCGGTGCGGAAGCCATTGTCGGAAGAAAGGTTCAACTGGCCGAAGGGGTTTGTGGAACCGGCGGCACTGAGGCGGACCATGGTCTTGCCGCGCCCGAGGCCTTCCACGCGGTAGCGTTGGCCGGCTTTTAGTTCGATGGCGCGGTTGATCTTGCTGTCCCAGTCGGCGCCGTCGAGGACGGCGCCGCCCGCGCCGAGGTTGAGGGTGACGCCTTTGGTGGTTTTCCAGCGGGCGGCTTCCTCGCGGGCGAAGTCGATGGTCAGGGTGGCGTTTTGCGCCTCCGGCGATTGTGGGCGCGGTTGCGGCGGCGGGTTGGCTTTCAGCGCGTCCCGGATGACTTCGCCGCGCTTGCTCATGCCGACGCGCTTGAGCTGGCTGTCTTTCCGGAGAACGCCGTCCTCGTGCTCCAGGCTCCAGCCCGGCCATTCGCGGAAGGCGTGGTAAGTCCAGCTCCACTTGTGTTTTTCCATGATGGCGGTGATGTCTTTCAGCCATTGGATGGCGGAGGGGACGGGCGACCATGCCGTCACGCTGAATTCGCCGACGAAGATGGGGGCGCCGTATTTTTGTTGGAAATCGATCACGGGCTGTAGTGATGTTTCCATTGCGGAGCGGTCGCGGTAACGTCCGCCGATGAAGCCTGGATACTCGACGCCCGTCGTTTCCTGCGCTTTGGCGAGCAGGCCGGGGTCTTGCAGGCGCGAGGCGGAGATTCCCTGATGGGTGAACGGGCCAGGTTCGTAGAAGTGGAGGCTGTAAATGATTTTCGGGTCGGGCAGCGGCGTCAGGTCCTCGAAGCCGCGCCAGCCGCCGCCGGGGCCGGTTTCGTAAATGATCCATGTATCCGGGTCGATCGTACGGATGGCCTTGAGGATGTTGACGGCCATGGCGCGCCACCCGGCGGGGGCGTAGGGCAACTGGCCGCGGTCGAGCGGTTCGTTGAACAGGTCGTAGCCCCAAATGGCGTCGCGGTACGGGAGCAGGCGTCGCGCAATGGCCGTCCAGTAACGGACAAAACCGGCTTCCACGTCGCCGGAGCGTTCCCACATGTTCTCCAGGTTGACGCCTTCGCAGGGGACTTCAAAGGCGACGGGAATCACTTTCAGGCCGGCGTCGCGGGCGAGTTTCACCGTCTGCTCAAGGCGGTCGAGAAAGATGGGGAAATTTGCTTCCGACCATGTCGGCTTTGGCCCGACGCCGTGTAGTTGCAAGCGGACGACGCTGGCGTTCCAGTCATGGGCCATGTCGTTGAAGGATTTGCCGTCGAGCAGGTAGCCGCCGGACATGAAGCCGCGCACTCTTTCCGGGGCCGGTTTGCCGGCGCGGATGAGCGAGAGGTCGGCGAGGGTTTCGCCGGAGGCGCGGCGGAGGCGGTTTTGTTCGATGGCGGGGCCGGGGGCGACGGGGCGCGCGGCGGTGGCGTCGGCGCGGACGACTTGCATCGCGCCATAGACCGAGGCGTCGTGGTACGAGGCGTCGTTGCGGTCGATGCCGCTCCAGGTCAGTTTGCGCGTGCGGCCTTTGCCTTCGTCGTTGCTGTTGTAACTGACGTTGAAGCCGAAGGCGAGGCCGTTGAAGGGCGTCAGTTTGAAGAGGTCGTTGTCGAGGGGGATGGCGACTTCGACGGCCCAGCCTCCGGCGCTGGGGACGGGGACGACGCGGGCGGGGTATTTGCCGGAGAGGGCGAATGTCGTGCCGGTGGTGTCGGTTGCCGTGACGAAGAGTTGCGCGGTGCTGTCGTCCGTACGGTCGCGGCGGAAAAACGGGTCGAAAAACAGCTCGAAGCAATCGCTGTAGTGTTTTGTCGGATTGCCGAAATTGAGCGCGGGGTCGCGGGCGGTGAGGAGGAGGTAAAGGGTGTCGGCGGAGATGGCGGCCTTGAAGGTGGCGCCCCAGGCCGGGTTGGCGATGGCGGGGTTGCCGAGGGGGAGGAGTTCGCCGGTGGATGGCACGTCGTCCCAGTCGGCGGCGAGTTTGCCGGTCGCCCGGTCTTTTTCGGAATAAACGAGGGGATAAACGGCGTTTGCGCGGGCGATGCGCCGGGCTGTCATGGCGACATCGATACAGCCTTCGGCCTTGGCTTTGTTTGTCGCTGTTTCATATCGGGCGTAAGCTTCCTCCCGCGCTTCGATGTAGGGGCGGACGGCGTCCGCTTCGGAGGCCGCGCCTGTCGTCTGCGCGAGGGACGCCAGCAGGGCTGACAACAGGGGCATGACCGGGAGTTTTGGTGATAATTTCATGTTTTTTTGTTCAATTTTGATATTTGCGGCGCAGGAAGAGGGTGGCCGCGAGCCCGGAGATTCCGAATATCACGGCAAAGGTGGATGGTTCGGGAACGGCGGCGGTGGCGGCAAAAACAAAACCAATGTCATCTATAACAAATCCGTTGGTGCTGGTGGTAAAGCCGATCCAGACGCTTCGGATATTGGCCTCTTCCGCCTTGACGCCGAAAGACATGGCTACGCCCGCGCCGACACCCCCGCCGTAAAGGGCCAGCAGCGAGCCATTGGCATCCAGAAGGGCGATACGATATATCGGACTACTGCTGGCCGTATTAAGGGTTGCCGTAAAGTATTCCAGATCCCGGTCAAATTGCAGATACACGCCGTTAGCATAACCTGAAGCCGTATTATAACGCCCGACAGTGATCCCTTGTGTGCCCGATACCATTGTGTCATTGGCATCACGATCACCGACGAGGAACGCACCATAAGCATCATTCGCGGCGCCTATCGTATCGGTGGTGCTATTATAGGAGCAGCCCCATACATTGATTTCCGCTCCTGTGGATGTAGTTATTTTCGAGATTTTGGAAGTGCTGTCGAATGGCTCCAGACTGTTGGTTGCAGTAAAGATGGAACCGTTGGATGTAATTTTTTGGGTGGCGTTGCCAAAGCCGGATGTCGCTTCAAAATCCAGAATGAAGCGGTCAGCAAGACTGTTGAAGGTCGCTTTACTCACCGCCGTATAGGTATCGGTGCCGGTTCCTTTTTTTACAAACCATGTGTTCCAGTTCGGGTTTCCGTAGCTAATGGAATCTCCTCCAGCCGGATCGATCTCGCTGGCACTGGTGATGCCGGTGTAAGTGATGGCGCTGGCAGGATTTCCCGCGAGAAGGAACGTGGCGGCAGCCAGACCGGGAAGGACGCGGGCAATCCTGGCGCGAGTGGGTTGTGGGTTGGTTTTCATACTGATTTTGGTGGGTTGATCGGGATTTGATATTATGGTTCGGAGTTTTCGGAGTCCTGTGTTTCCGGGTTCTGATCTTTCGGTCAGTTCACTTTCCACAAGGTGGTATCTTTCAATGCCTCACCGGTTTTCTTCTCGGCGGTGACGTGACCATCGAGCCAGAGAATGTTGGCGGTGGCGGAGGGGTGGCGATGGCTGACGATGTAGTCTGTGCCGCCGTCGGGATAACGGACGTAGGGCTTCCAGTCGCGCCCGGCGTATTTGGCGTCCTCCTCGTCCGTGATGAAGACGACCTTGGCGGGGCTGGAGACCTGGTTATAGTAAACCTTGCGCGCCTCGTAGCTGAGATAGTTGTAATTGTAACCGTAACCGAAGAGACGCGATTGAACGGTGCCGGCGTCAACATTCGTGCTCTGCACCTGCGAGGCAGGGCAGATGTAAACAGGCATGATTTCATAGGATGGAAATAGCACCCAGTCGCCGATGTTTCCCTTGTAACTCATGTAGGGAGAGAGCTGGCCGGTCCAGTAGGAGGTGAGGCGGCGGTCGCCCTCGATCCCGAGTTTCATGACTGGCACGATGAGGTCTTTGTTGTCGTTGGCGTACATGGCCGCCGCCGTGCCGATCTGGCGGAGGTTGGACTTGCAGTGCGCGGCCTTGGCAGCTTCGCGGACTTTGCTGACAGTCGGAATGATGATCGCCGCAAGGATGCCGATGATC
>JAISAX010000069.1 GCA_031266495.1 Opitutaceae bacterium | reverse complement strand
GGTCGTGTCCGCCAATGTTGATTTCGGTGATGCCATGCTGGCCGCCAGTGCTGTGCATGATGCGGAAGGCGTGGCCAGTTTCGACGGTGATTTCGACCGTTTCCCTGACGTGACGCTCTGGCGTTGGACAACGTCGTAGGCATACCGGATCGGACAATGAAAATGCCGGATTCTGCATGGCATTCCAGTTGATGAGCTAATCCATACATACTGGAATCGTTGCCAGCATGAAGCCCCCCGTTTCCTCTTTCCCGGACAACATCCCCGACTTTCGCCAGACGGAAGGCCGGTCGCCGCCCCGCCGCGCTTTCACCCTGATCGAGCTGCTTACCGTCATCGCCATCATCGGCATCCTGGCAGGAATCCTTATCCCGGTGACGGGTGTGGTGCGCGACAAGGCCCGGTCCGCCCAATGCATCTCCAACCTTCGCCAGCTTCACGTCGGTCTCATGCTCTACGTGAACGACGACAAGGGATACCTCCCGGCCAACAAAGCCGGCAAACCCTGGTGGCTCGACCTGTATCCGGTTTACATTACCAACCCCGCCGCCTTTGCCTGCCCGAGGGACGACGCCGGCATGACGGACGCCGACAAGGCGCTCCTCGCCAATAACGCGGCCAACGGCAAGGTTTCCTATGGACGCCTCGGCGCCAGCACCGCCGCCGAGCCAATGAACAAACTTTTTACCGCATTCGAAAACCCCGGCCATTGTCTGCTCCTCACCGAGTATCATCTGGCCCGACGCCAACTGGCCAAAGACTGGTGGTATAACTGGCCGCAATTACCGGAACACATCACGCGTGCGCATGGCGGCAAGGCAGGTGTTCTCATGATGGATGGCCATTGCAAACTGCTCGATCCTGACAGCGATGAATTTGGCAACCTGAAACGTTATTACGGAGACATCCCCGCAAAAAGCTGAGCCGCGCTTTCCCGATAATATTCGCGTCCTCCCCTCCCCTCCCCCCCCCCCCCGCACACACACACACCACCTGTTTCCACGCCACAACCGAATCACTATATCCATGAATACACTACACAGGCAAGGGCTCGCCATCGCGGGCATTTTGATTGCAAGCCAGACCCCGCTTTCCGCGGCCGATTTTACCTGGAATTCATCCACCTCCGCCAACTGGTCCGCGGAGGCGAACTGGCTGGGTGGCAGCGTGCCTTCCGGTAGTGACGCCGTCATTAAAACGCCCGCGCAATATGGCACACTTGTCATTGACCGGAATGACACGGTGGCGGGCTTTGATGTGTCGCTGACGTCCGATTGGGTCATTTATTCTCCGGATACGGGAACGACCACTCTTGAAATAGCGAATTTGAACAAAAGCGGCTCCCGCCTGCGTTTTCGGGACTCGGGATCGGGAGGACTACGCCTGACCATCGGCACGGTTTCGTTAACCGGTGGGAATCTGGATTTCGGGCAGGAAAACAGCGCTTCGCAACTGACCTCGCTCACTGTTACGGGAAAGACCGTCATCACTTCCGGATACATGAACGTGAACGCCAAAAGCGCCACGTTCGACGAAGTTAACCTGAGCGGTGGCAATCTGGCCATTTACGCCTATGCGAAAACCGGCGGCCCGGTGGCGGAAGGCGGCATCACGGTGCGCGGGCTTTCCGGCACAGGCGGGCAAATCTATGCCATCTATGCGTCAAACCGCTATATTGCAGGCAAACTGACAATCGACGGAAAGGCCGGAGACGTATTCTCCTACGGTGGCAAACTGGTTGATCGTGGAGGAGGCACAGGCGGCGAAGTCACGCTCTCTGTTTTCAAAACCGGCGCGGGCATCCAGAAACTGGGCGGAGCCAACACGTATTCGGGTACAACCGGGATAAACAACGGCGTGCTTGTCGTAAATGGAACGCACTCCGGCGCTGGAAAATATACGGTCAGCGGGACAGGCACGCTCGCCGGCGCAGGCACAATCACGACGACCGACGCCGACATCGTCATCGAAGGCGGCGGCAAACTCTCCGCAGGCGACGCCGGTATCGGCAAGCTCACTCTCGCGCTCGGCACCGGCAAGCTCGACCTCACCCAGGCCGGTGACGCCTCGCTGGCATTCACGCTCGGCGTCACCGCCTCCGGCACCGCCGTTTCGCTGACCTCCGGGATCATCGACATTGGCGATGGCAACATCGATCTCGACAGCTTCAGCTTCACGTTTGCCGAGGGCTTCGGAGCCGGCGATTATACGCTGCTCGCTTCCACCGGGAGTATCACGGGCACGCTTGGCGCCAACCTGACCGGCGTCCTCAACGGTCACGAAGCCACCCTCGCTCTCTCCGGCGACAACACCTCCATCATCCTCAGCGTGGGCGCGGCCATTCCGGAACCATCCACGTTCGCGCTGTTCGCCGGAGTCTGTATCCTTGTTCTCGTGACATCTCGCCGAAGGTTGTCACGCCCGTAAGGATCCGCGTCACTGAATCTATCCCCCCCCTTCCCCCCTCCCCTCCTGTATTTGCCAATCTTGCCCATGATGTTTTCCGGAATTCCGTTCAAGACGCTCACCTTCATTTTCGCTGGCGCCATCGCGCTCCCCGGGACGCCGTCCGTCTTCGCCGCCTCCGGTCCGAATCCGGAATTCAACTACAACATGGGAGTCGCCACGCACTTTGTGCGCAAGGGCAACATGCGCCATCACGATCCCGTGAAATACATGCCCAAGGTCGCGGAATTGGGCGTCGGCTGGATTCGCGACGAGATCATGTGGAATCAGGTCGAGCAGGAGAAAGGCAAATACAGCATCCCGTCCACCAGCACGGAGTGGATCGACCTCGCCAACCGGCACGGGCTGAAAATCATCGCGGTTTTTTCCGGCGGCAATACGCGCCTGTATCCAGACGACCCTTATGATCCTGACGCTTATGCCAAAGCGGTCGCCTTTGCGGCAAAGGAACTGCGCGGAAAAATCCACGCGCTGGAAATCGTGAACGAACCCTTTGGCCATTACGCTGCCGCCTACGGCCAAGGCACCAAAAAAGGCGGCGCCTGGTACGGGCGCGAGAAGGACGGCTCCACCTCCGGCTGGGTGAAGCGTTACGTCGTGCTGCTCAACAAGGCCGCCGATGCCATCCGGGCCGTGAATCCCGGAATCAAGATCATTGGTCTCGGCTCCGCTCCGCAGGTCAATTACCAGCAGATCGCACTCGGCGTCTCGCCCAACGTGGACGGCATCACCGCGCACCCTTACAGTTATAAAACCCCGCCCGAGATCGTCCCCTATCCCGGCACGCCCGCGAACCGCAAGCGCGACGGTTTTGTCGTTACCGACGAAGCCGGCACCTTCGCTTCCCTGATCGAAAAATACCGCGAGTGGTCGGCCCGATACAAAGGCCCGCGCGAAATCTGGCTCACCGAATGGGGTTACACGACATATCTTGAAGGCACCTCGCGGGCGAACTACTCCGGTTTCACCGAAGAGGCGCAGGCCGTTTACTCGCAACGTCGTTTTCTGGAATGCCTGGGGCTTGGGGTGGATGTAAGTTGCCAATACGTCTTTCTTGACAAGAAGCACGACACCAAGGGCTGGGACCCTCGCAACTCCGAGCACAATTTTGGTCTCCTCCGTCACGATGGAACCCCGCGCCCCGTGTATCATGCCGTGCAGCGCATAGCGAAAAGCACCCTCGGTTTCATGCCTGCCACGGGCGCCGACGCGCCCGGAGTGAAAGTCTATCCCTTCTCCGATCGCACCGAACGGCACCCGGTGGTCTGGGACGGTGACGAACTCCCGGCGCCAAACCGCATCGCCTGTTACCGGTTCCGCGACAGGGACGGAAAACCGGTGATTGCCCTGTGGTCGATGGAGCGCGTGGGCGACCTCAATCCCCGCGCCGCCGACATCGAGATCGACATCCATCCCGGCAGCAAGATCGAGGTGCTCGATCTGATGACAGGCGAACGTTACGCGCCGGAGACCGAAGCCAGACACGGCCGCCTTGCGCTTCCCCTCCTCCAGATCCCCACCCACCCGCTTCTTCTCCACGTGAGCGTGAAAAAATAACGCGTCTCAGGTTAACGGATACATCGTTCTGTCATGAAATCATCGTACATCAGAAACCGTTCAAAATCTGTCGCGGTCTTGCTGCTCGGTCTGATTTCCGCCGCCACGCTGTCAGCGGCAGCGGGAGGTCAGCGAATCGAACCGGACTGGTTTTCCCGCCTCGGCAACGCCTGGGTCTTCAACAAGGGCCACGGACACAACCCCGGAGCGGGCAGCTTCGAGGTAATCCACCTCTCCGGCTCCAGACAACCGGCGGGCAAACTCACCTACGATTTCACTGCAACCGACGGCAGCGCCTACGTGGGGACGATTCTGTTCAGGGATGGCGGCGCGCCCTTGCAGGTGGAGGGACCGCTGGCCGAAATCCGCCTGACGGCCAAACTCACCACGCCGGGCGTAATCCTGCTCCGGCTCATTGATTCGGGAAAAAAGACATTCCAGTACAAGCTGCGGCATTCCGATGCCGGTGCTGCGGTGGACTACAAAGTGGATCTCGCCCGCCCGTCGCAGGTATGGGGCGGACCGCGCGGGGAGAAGCCGGACAAAACCATTGTCTGGCCGCTTCACAGTGTGTTCATCGGCGTGGAAAAGTCCGGAGACAGGACGGGCTCCGGGGAAGCTCTCTTTTACGCCGTCGAACTGATTACGGCAGACCAGGGAAGATTCCACGAGGCAACCAGCCGCGGCATGACGAGCAACTGTCCGGCCACCCGCGCCACGAAGAAACACGTATAGGCCAACGGAAGCGGAGAAAGGAGGCTGCCCATAATGATCAAGAGGCGTGCTAACCCGAGTTCCGCAGTTCAAGAGTTGCGATTGTTGATAAGCAAATGGCTACCATTTTTTGCCGTATTTTCGGCACTACATGAATCGCGCAATAACGCTTCCCGCTGAAACATGCTTGGACAAAAACCCGCTCTCCTCTGAAAGTTTTTTCGCCGTTCGGGCGAACTGCGGAACTCGGGCTAATATCAGATTCCATTACTGATATCAGATCCTGTCAGAACCAATCAGCAAAGGATTTCAACGTGCGTGCCCCTCCCCTCGCTCAGAAAAGCTTTTTCGCCTTGTCGAACCAGCCTCCTGGAGGCCGGCTCGCCGGCGTCGCCGCTTACGCGGGCGAACTCTTCGAGCAGGCGGCGTTGTTCGGCGCTCAAGGTAGCCGGCACTTCAACATGCACCTCCCTCCCTGCGTAATTCCCGGTTCATCGCGTTTTACTGTGGGTAAAGGAGAGAAGAAGGGTTAAGGGAAGAAGGCTATGACAGTAGAAGAACACGATGGGAAGCTCTTGAAGCTGCCGACGCCGAGGGAGGTGACGAA
>JAISAX010000640.1 GCA_031266495.1 Opitutaceae bacterium | reverse complement strand
GGGGAAGGGGAGGAGAGAGAGGGTTACACCCGGACGGGTTGCCAGTTGATTATCCGGCCTTTGGCGACTTCGAGCCATGCGAAGCTTTTGATGCCGTCGCCGGCGCGGGGGCGGCTGATGCAGCCGGGGTTGAGCCAGCGAATGCCGTTGGCGTCGGTCTCGTCGCGCGGGATGTGGGTATGGCCGTGCAACAGGGCATGGATGCCGTCAGGTGCGCGACGGGGCGGGATGTGGACGAGATGGAATCGCATTCCCTCGCGTTCCAGATTCAGGGTGAGCGGCCAGGCGGGCCAGCCGTCGTTGTTGCCAAGAATGACGCGGAGCGGCGGACCGAGTTGTTCGAATTCGGTGAGGAACGACGGATCGCAGACATCGCCGAGATGCCAGATCTCGTCCGCCCCGGCGAGGAGGCCGGGGAGCTTGGACGGATAATGGTCGTGAGTGTCGGCGATGACGGCAATGCGCACGCCGGGAACGTTGTCCTGCGACGGGCGGGGCGGGCAATCAAAAGAGGTTTTTTCCACCTGCCCTGACACTGGCTGTGCAGCGGTTTTTCGGGCAAGCTCCATGATGGTCAGTTGTCTCCGCGGGTTTGTTGCATGATGGCCGCCGTGTTCAGTCCGGCAGTGGCGCTGCCCCGACTGCGGCGGAGTGCGGTGCGCAGACGGCGGATGCGTTCGCTTGCAGCCGGCCGGATCAATACTCCGCCCTCCACCGCCTCGAAAACCACCTCGGTGCGCGGCCCCATGCCATACTGGTCCCGCAATTTCCGGGGGATGGTGACCTGCCCTTTTGTCATCAATTCATGGTAAGGGAATTCCGGGCACAATCTTGCCTGTGAATCCGGGGAGAGTGTTTCAAAAATTCGCGGGACGTCCCGCAATGTGGCATCCAGGGGGGGGGGGGAGTGTGTCTGGTGGCTGCCGAAATTGATCTCCTTGGCGATGTCATCACCGGCTGTCGATTGCCGATCAGGTTTCCGCTCCGAAGGCAGGGGCTTCGTTTGCGAAGCCCCTGCGTGGGGCACTGCGTAACGTCAGTTAATCTCTGATGTTACGCAGGCGGGAACTGGAGCGGCGGTCTCCAGACCGCTGCGGCGACGCGAAGCGTCGCCGGTTCGAGAGGCAAAGTGGCGAGGCGCTTCGCGCCTCGCCGGAGCGGCAGGAATGCCGCCGCTCCGGCTTCGCGTAATGTCGATTAATCTGTATCCGTGCAGAAAGGACAGGCGGGGAAACCGGCTGCGTTATAGAGGTTGCATGTCGGATTGGAAAACCATGCATAACGCACGGCCTGCGGGCGGGGAACCCCGGGCGAGGAAACAAGCACGGTGTTCGTGGCGGCGTCAATCGTCGCGCTGGCCCAATGCCATTTCTCACCGGCGGCTCCGCGAATGGTGAATCCTTCAAGCTGGCTTTCGGGGCTGTTGCGTTTGAGGGGACGGGTCTCGCGTTCAGGCAGGCTTTTCCACAACTGCACGGCGGGCACGGGACGCGCGACAAGCGCGGCGCCAGCGTCGGCGTCGGCACCGGCGCCGGAGCGGGGAGCGACCGGGCCGGATGGTGTCGTATTTTTGAACCGGATACGAATCGCGTTTCCTTCGATTCGCATCGAGTCATACATGGGGCCGGTACTGATGATCTCTTTGCCATAATCGCCGGCGAGAGCCAGGGCCGCGAGGCGCGCGCCCGCTTCGCGTTTGCTTCGCGGGTGGACATCGCCGCCTTCGCCGACGTCAATGAGCACGGCCTGGCCGGTGCGGGGAAGCCGGGCGTGTTGGCCGGCGAGGCGACCGTCCACTTGCCGGCAACTTCGGGCGCCGGAGCCGGCAAGGCCTGCCGGGGATAAACGGTGAAAAAACGTATCCGGTCGTTGGTGGACGCCGCGATTTCCTCCGCCGAACCGGCGGCGCGCATGGGAAACTCCATGTTGGACTGGCCGGAGGCGAACCACACCTCGCCGATAACGACATCGGGAACGACCAGCGTGTCGCCGGCCCCGGTCTTGACAAAAAGCTGAAATGGTCCGGCGGATACATGCGCGGGGTTGGACAAATCCAGATCGATCCGCCAGCGTCCATCCGCCCCGGTGGCGGCGCTGGCCGAGACAACAGGCGTGGCACTGGCGGCAGCGGGCGACGCGGCGAGGCCGACGGTGACGTTTTCGCCTGGCGCGGCGCGTCCCCACACCGGGGTTTTGACGGAACGCTGCAACACCATGTGCCCGGAAAACACGGGTGGCAGCGTGACGGCTGCGCGCAACACGCTCGGCAACGTGACGCCGCCGCCAACCGCGATGGTGATGGCGAGCGCGCCCCCGAGGGTTCGGACAATGGCACGGGCAAGTCGGGTGGTTATCATAGTAGTCATCCTGTTCGCCATTATCATTCCCTGGTACGCGGCAGCCATTTGCTCACGGAGACATCCATGACATCCTCTCGCTGCCCGCCCGGTGGATGATTCCTTGCCTCAAATTTGATATTACCCCCCTTTTCCCCGCCTGTGCCGGACAGCGTTATGGCGACGTCCAGAATCGCGCGGTCGCCGGGCTGCACGGTGTAGTGCAGCCGGGCTGGCTCCACACGCATCCCGTCCGGCCCCGATGAAACAACCGGTCCGCTGGCCGGTGTTGGCGAAAAATTATAGATCTCGATCCGGGCGTTTATCTTTTCGCCGGGAGTAAAAACGTATCCGCGCGGCGCCCAGTTGGACGCAACGCCGTCCCAATTCCGCTCTTTTTTGCCCGGATCGAAGGACACATTTTCTTGCAGATATTTGACCCGGATTACCACGCCGGAGGGCGTGTCCCTGTCCCTGTCCCTGTCCCGGCGATCCGGTGATGCCGCGGCTCGCACGGCTGGTGGCGGTGGCGAGGTGATGCGTCCGGCCCAGGCCGTGTTCCGGAGATAAAAAGGCCAGCCATGATTGCTCACCTCTGCCAGATCCGCCCCTCCCCCCCCCATCGTCCTGATTTCAAGAACCCCGCCCATGACATCAATGGCCGTGGTCGCGGACGATACGGGGCCGATGGTCGTTGTCTGCCGGTCCGAATGCACCAGTGCCACCTCGGTTTTTCCATCCTTATAGAGATGCACGGGAACATTGTCCGCCGTTGCCAGTTTTCCCATATAATGTCCGTTCCCCAGGGTGTGGGCCATCACTGCCATCGCCTGATAAACGGGGAAGGGTTCAAGATTGGCGTTTATCATTCCATATTGATGCGCGGCCATGGGCGCGGCGGGCCGCAAGGCATGCCAGAACGCACGCTTTACTCCCATCGAGAATGCCAGGGAATACGAACCGACCAGATACCGCACCTGCTCTTCCCGGCTGGCTGCCCGGGCCGGTGGTTTTCCCCTGGTAAAGCCAAACGCGGTCTCGGTCAGCCATGCCTCTGTCTTGTTTGCCTTTTCAGCCAGTTCCAGATGGATGCCTGTTGTTCCCTCAAAGCGCCGACCGGAGAGCGGCGCATAGGTGTGGAAATCGTAAATATCAAAATACGGCGACACGGCGTTGGCCGAAAGCGTATCCATATAGCCGCCCACGCGCGGATCACGGGCAAAGGAACCGGGCAACACCTGCGGACGGCCCGGCGCGTCGCGCAAGGCCAGCGCCCCGGTTTTAAGAAACGCCGCATATTCGTCCGGCCCCTCCTCGCAAAAAAAGCCGATGTCCTGTTCGTTCCATATCGACCAGGCCGCCACGGCGGGACTCAGGACGCCGGCCGTATCCTTGAGCCAGCGGTAAAACGTGCGCAAATCTTCGGGAAACGTCTTGAATGGCGCATTATCGGCCTCCGCCGCCCATGCGGGAATCCCGTGAAACACCTCCAGTATGGCAATGCCTTTTTCCTGACACCAGGATGCTATATCGCGCACCCGCCCGCCATGCCGGAACTGGTTGCCTCCCCGTGTGGAGCCGTCCCAATCCTGTTTCCCGGATTCCGGTTCGATCCAGCCCCAGGCGATTCGTTCGCGTATCCATTTTACGCCGAGGAGGTGCGCCAGTTCCAGTTGTCTGTCATCCGGGATATTTTTGTTGCTTGTCGCAACCAGCGTATCCACGGCGACCGGACAATCCGCGATTTCATTTCGTGGCCTTGGCTCCGGGACAATCGCATACATGGGCCAGACAAATTGTTCGATGTCCGGCTTCCCCATGCCATCATCCAGCACACGTGAAACGCGCCATTCCCCGTCATCGTCGCGGAGCGTCACATGACAGGCAAACCAGCCGCACTCCGGCTGTTCATGCCGGATATCAAGCCGGATCGCCCCTCCCTCCACCTGAACGCTGGTCCGGATCGCCGCCACGGTCCCGCCCCAAAAGTTTTTTATAACCAGCTCGCTGCGCGGATTTTTCCATTCGCCCCGCCCCCGTTTTAACAAAAGCCGGACCGGCCCGGGATTTTTCAGGGACATGACCGCCAGTCCGTTTTCGGTCCCCTGAAACTCCATTATAGCAACTCGCTCCTGCGCAAAGTCCGGTGCCACGGCGGCGCTGACCCAGGAAAGGAGAAAATCCGGTATAATCAGGAGAACCAGAACGAGGATCAGGATCAGGCAGCGGGAGTATCGGGAAATTTTCATGTGTTTTATGTGCTACTAACCTTGAGAGTTGTTTTTTTTGCGTATGATTTCCCTATGGAGCGGACCTGTATTGAATGGCTGCCGAAGAGGTGCCCACGAAACACACGAAGGAACACGAAAAAAAAGGCAGAAATCCGATGGTTTGTTTTTCGTGTTCTTTCGTGTATTTCGTGGGCACCTCTTCGATAAATCTTTGATTGCGGCTCCGCCGCTCCAGGTCTCATGTGTTTTATGTATTTTATGTGCTGAAGTTACGCGGACGGCCCCTGCGAAAACGTCAGCCACGCTGTATTCAGACGGACGAAGGCGACGGAGCGATTGATCCACATCGAATTGTCAACGCCTCCCTTTTCATAGAGAATATAGATATTTTCGTGGCCATCATGCGCGAGATCACAATAACCGGCGATGCCTGCATCGACTACACGGGAAACCGGCCACGTCGCGCAATCATCGAAACTCATCCGCAACGTGAGATTCAGGCGATCCTTGTTCCCATCCCAGGACGGACCATATTTCCCGCTCCAGGTTTCGTTGTCGGGATTGCAAAAGAGCACCCGGCCAGGATCGCCGGTGCGGTGATCGGCAAAGTCGAGACGCAACATATTGCCCATGCAGACCGGTTCCCTGAGAACCTTGTCCAGAGCCGGCTGCGACCAGTTTGTCGCCCCGTCCATGCTCCGCGACAAAGCCCTGCGACAAGCCCGGTCTTCGGAGCGAATATTAAACAGGATTTCCCCGTTTTCCAATTCCACGCCCGTTGTCTCGCTCATATTGGACAGCTTCGGGGGGATTATCTCGCCGCGTCGCCAGGAGCGTCCGCAATCGTCGCTATAAATAGAGGAGACCACCGACGGGCGATGTTTTTTTCCGCCATTGCTCAGCCACACCGGGAGAAGGATGCGTCCGGCTCGCGTGACAAGCCCGTGCCCCGGACCAGCCGCAATGACATTCCAGAGATAATCCTCCTGAAATTCCTGAAACACAGGCGTGATATCGCGAGGCGTGCCAAAGGTGCGTCCGCAATCCCTGCTGATGGCGTGAAACGCATGGGCGTAGTTGATAAAAAAGACCAGATGCACCGTGCCCTCGGCATCGACAACCAGATTGGTATTGTGGGCAGGAAGGATCCCCCCATCCGCCAGTGGGGTGACAGGACTCCATGTCGCGCCGCCATCCTCGCTTCGGCGCATCATGATATCAATATCCACCCAGTCTCCGGGGAATCCGTCCGCGCCGCCGCGGCGGGCTTCCCACGCGGCAAGCAAAACCCCGTCCCTAACATGAGTCAGGGCGGGGATGCGCCCGCTTGCATAGCCCATTTCACCCGCGTGAAAGAGATCCACCGACTCGAAAAAAGGCCGGACACCACCGTCCGTGCGCCGGGAGCCTGTATTATATTCCTGATTTTTCATCCTGTTTTTTTCTGTGAAGGGTTCTGAAACTTTCTTTTTTCAATCCGGCAAACCAACCGCGAATGGACGCGAATGAACGCGAATGAAAAGACAACAAATCCATATCCGGATAATCATGGCATTTCATCATTCTTTCACCCTTCTTTCCGAATTCGCGTCCATTCGCGTCCATTCGCGGTTAAAAATGTAGTTTTGGAAGTTCCCCTATTTCAGGGACCAGACATCCTCCGCTCCTCCGTTGTAGTATTTGGCCTCACCGAGGATGCGGGTATCTTTTTGATATTTGATATGCCCGTCGCAAAAAACAAGGTTCGCGCCGCCATCCGTATGTTCGGAATTGACCGTGGTATCGGGGAAAGTGCGTCCGGGCAGACGCAGACTTGCGCTCCCTTTTTCCATCGGGCCAATCCAGGAAGTAAACTGTGTTCCGATCCAGCACCCATCCCCGAGCAGGATACTGTGCGACCAATTGGTTGAACCGGAAAGATCAAGCAACGCCGGTTTGTCGAAGCTGGTAAAAAGACCTCCGTTCAATCCGTAGCTTGTTCCTTCGCGATAGTTGGTCCTGAGCCAGGATTCGGGGCAAATATAAACCTGCCCCTTTCCCCTGTCCCATTGGCCGTAAGAGCGTGTTTAAAATTAAATCAAATGGGATAAATGCATAACTTATTGCTATACATGATGATATTTTCGGCCGAAAAAATATATATTTTCTTGATATTTTTCCAGACAAAATCATGA
>JAISAX010000505.1 GCA_031266495.1 Opitutaceae bacterium | reverse complement strand
TGCCGGGAGACGTGCGGGTGGCGGTGGCGGGGGCAGGTGGGAATATCGTCCAGGTGAAGGCGCGCCGGGTGAGTTCATGTGCGCCGTTGTTGTTGTCGTGGAGGGCGAGGTGCCATTCGGCGGTGGTGGGCCGGGTGACGGGGGGGAGGGGGAGGGTGATGGTTTCCTCGCGCATGGCGCCGGCGTGGAGCGGGAATCGGGTTTGCGTTTTGCGGGCGGGTTGGCCGGGGACGCGGAGTTCGCGGGTGAGGGTGACGTCGAGGTCGCGGAAGAGCTGGTTGTGAATGGCGAGGGTGCGGCGGATGTGTTCGCCGGAGGCGAAGGTGCGGTTGGTTTCGCGGGTGGCGAGGAGGTAGTCGGGCATCAGTTGGCCGAGTTGGTAGAGCGGGTTTTCGGCGGCGTTTTCTTTCGTGTCCCAGGGGTTCCAGGCGGTGAGGCCGGCGTGGTAATAGCCTTCCGCGAGCATGCGGTAGGCGGCAAAGGTGGCCTCGGGGAGGAGCGCGGGGTCGTAGGGTTTGTCGCCGGCCCATTGTGTCATGCCGTGCGGTGGTTTGAGGGCGTAGGGCGTATGCAGGTCTTCGCTTAGCAGGACGGGTTTGGTGCGGTCCCAGGCGACGCCTTGCCAGGGTTTCCGGCCTTCTTCCAGCCAGTAGGCGGTAAGCGGGATCAGGTTGTCGGGTTTGAAGGGTTGCCAGGGGTAGTGGTAGCTGAGGGTGGGGGCGGGGCCGTGGCGGTTGCGTCCGCCGAGTTCGAGGTCTCCGGAAAAGGTGACGGTTCGTGTCGGATCGAAAGCCATGACTTTACCGCCGAGTTGCGCGAGCCAGGCGTCAACCCATGGGCCTTTGGGGTGACGGGAGGGCATGTAGTTCGAGCCGAATTCATTGGAGAGGCTCCAGTAGATGACAGAGGGGTGGTTGCGGAAATGGCGGACGAGGGAGAAGACGTGCTGTTCGGCGGCGGGCCAGAAAGCATCGCTCATTTCGTGTCCGCGCGGCTCGTTGATGCCGCTCTCGACGGTGAGCAGCCAGCCGAGTTCGTCGGCCACGCGGGCGATGCGGTCGTTGCCGGCGCCATGCAGGCGGCTGCCGACGTAGCCGCGTGTGCGCAGGAGGGTGAAGGTGTCGCGGATTTTTGTGGCGTCGTGAAAGGGCCGGTAGCAGATGATCGAGTTGCGGCGGTGGAGGAAGGGGCGGTTGTTGAGGAGCAGGCGGTGGCCTTCAACGCGCACTTCGCGGAAGCCGAAACGTTGGTTGCGGGCGTCGATGGCGGGTTGCGCGGGGCCGGAGCCGGGGTTGGTGTCGGGGGCGGAGCCGGGAGGGGAGAGGCTGACGGTGAGGGTGTAGAGGTGGGGGTCGTGCGGTTGCCAGAGGCGGGGGGCGGGCCAGGGGTCGTCGAGGGTGAGGGTGGCGTCGGTGCCGGGGGCGAGGGTGAGCGTTTGCGGGGTGTGCCGGAATGCGTCGTCGGTAGTGGCGGCCGTGACGGTCACGGGAGTCGGGCGGGCGGAGTCGTTGCGGAGGGTGACGCGGGTGCGCAGGCGCGCGGCGGGCGCGAGGGCGGGTTGCACAACGATGTCCGTAATGCGAATGTTACTACCGGTTTCGAGGTGAACGGGAAAGGGGATGCCGGCGTAGTGCGGGAGATACCAGCTCCAGCCGACGGGTCGGTTCCCGGGGGCGCGCGAGGCGGCGGGTGAGAGGATGCCGACGAGCAGTTCGTTGTCGCCGGCACGGAGGGCGGTGGTGGCGTTGACCGTGAAGGGAAACCAGCCGTCCTCGTTGTGGCCGATATGGTGGCCGTTGACGTAAATGTCGCACACATCGGTGACGCGTTCGAAGTGGAGAACATGGCTGCGAGCGGGATCGTGGCGGGGGAGGGAAATGGTGCGGCGGAACCAGACGCGTTTGTCTTTGGCTCGCATCAGGTCGGCATGGCGGTCGGGCACGAGCACGGGTTGCCAGTCGTGGTCGTTGGCACCGCTGCCGCCGCTGCCGTCTGCGGCGGGGGGCGGGGCGTCGATGGCGGTGGTGGTGACGGTCCAGATGCCGCCGAGGTCAAGGGCGCGGCGGGGGGCGACAAGGTGGTCGAGCAGGGGTTCGTAGGCGGGGGCGGAGGCGGGGCGGAGGCTGGTCGCCTTGTCGTCGAGATGGGAGGGCGTTGCCGCGGCAACAATCGCAGTGGCGACCGCGGTGGCGCACGGTAGCAGGGAGAATATCAGATGCGCAGGGCGACGACAAAAACAGGAAACGATGGATGGCATGGCGATTGTCACGAATCGAGAATCAAGGAACCGTGCAAAATAAGCGCACCTTTGGGGCAAAAGTGCGTACCTTTCCCTTAAAGGGGCGCACCTTTGGGGGAAAAGTGCGCACCTTTCCCTTAAAAGTGCGTACCTTTGGGGCAAAAGTGCGCCCCTTTGGGGGAGAAGGGCGTACCTTTACCTTAAAAGTGCGCTCTTTTCCCCCAAAGGTGCGCACCTTTGAGACAAAGGGACGTTGCCAGGATTACTCCGCCGATGATCAGGGCCGCGCTCCCGGCTTCGGGAATGGCGGCGCTGGTGATGGCGAAGCTGCCGCCGTGATCCAGGATCGCCCACGTGGCGCCATTCGCGAGGTCGTATCCCCAGCGGCCGACATTGCCGGAGGTGGCGGCCAGGCCGGAGTCCGCAAAACTGCCGACAACGCCATCGCCGAGGCCGGCGTTTTTCCATTTCCCGTTGTCGAGCCAGCTCAGGGATTGCCCGGTTTCCAGGGCGGCGACGCTCAACTGGAGCACGTAGATGTCGGTCCCTGTGCCGGTGCCGGAGAGAGTGAATACGTGCGAGGCGCGCAGGTCGTCGTTGGCGGCGCCGGAGGGTGCGGTGGCGGTGAAGGTGTAGTCGAGCGTGGTGTCGGAGGTGGCGTTGGTTGACGCGAGGATTTTTACATTGGTCGCGATACTTGCGCCGGTGAACTTGCTCGTGATGGCTTCCGTCGTGCCCAGCGTGAGGGCCTGGCCGGTGGCGATGGAACGCGTCACGCGGCCTCCGGAGAGGACGAGCGGGGTGGCGATTGTCTGCGTTGGCAGGGCGATGTCGAAGGTGGCGCCGGCCTGAATCTCGAATTTGTTGGCCGCCCGTCCGACGGCGTTCCTGTGGGCGATGCGCAGGGTGCCGCCGCTGACGTAAAAGGTGCCGAAGGCCCAGGGATTGGCGCTGCCAACGCTGTCGCCGGCGAGGACGACGAGGCCGTCGCCGGTTTTGCGAAAATTCTGCGCGGCGTTGGCTGTGCGCATGTGGACGTCGGTGAAGGTGAGGCTCGCATCCGCCGCCACGTCCCACACCTGGGTTGGCGTGGGGTGGGTGCTCCCCTGAACGGTAACGTCGCCGGAGGCCTTGTTTTGGCCCCGGATCACATGGTGGCCGGCGGCAACAGAGATGTCGGTTTCCGCATCGCCGTTGAGGGTGAGTTTTCCCGTGCCGGCGGGGATGGTGATGGTGACCGTTCCGGTGGCCCGGGAATCGAAGGCCAGCCCGGCGATCGTGAGAGTGGTGCCGGCGGGATTCAGCGAGGTGGGAAACGTGCCGGCGCCAAAGGTCGCGATGTCGGCGGTGCCGGGAGCGGAGCCGCCGGACCAGTTGGCGCCCGTGCTCCAGGTGTCGTCGTTCTCTCCGGCTCCGCCGGTCCATGTCACCGTGGCCGCTTGCGCGGTCAGGGGAATGTGAACGGCTGCCAGAGAAAGGAGCACGATCATGAGCGGGACGAGCCGGACATGGATGGCGCTGTTGGGTTGATTGAACGGGCGGATGCTGTGTGTTTTCATGGCGGGAAAAGGCGGGTGACGGGGTGGCGAGGCGGGTGGCGAGGCGGGAACGGGGAGGCGAACAGGGCGGAGCATGACGGATGTCATTCAAGCGCGGATACGGACCAGGGCAGTTTGGCCAGGTCCGCGTTCCGGATTTTTTGAGGGTCCTCAACCTTCACGTGTCCGTCAAAATACATAACATTCGCGCGCCCGCCGTGGCGGGCCGCCGGACGGATCGCGCCGAGGTCGCGGCCACAGTTTTCCGGCAGCGTGCCGTGGTTGGCGTCGGCCAGCAGGATGACGCGATTGGGAAGGGCGACGGCGTTCATTTTGAGTTTGCCGGAGGCGGTGCCGTTGGCCTGGTAATTTTTCCCGTAGTCCGATTTGCCGCCACTCCTCGTAAGGAGGGTGCTGGCGGGGCAGGCAAAAACCCCGGTCGGCCTCACATCGTTGGCAGTAACGGCCGTGGCCGGAACTTGCAGGTAGGGCGCAAGGGCTTCCACCCAGGTGATGGACTGGTAGCCGTTGATGACGGGCAGGTTTTGGACGATGAGATCCTTGTTGTCATCCGCGTAAAGCACGACCGCGAGGTGGAGTTGACGGAGATTGGACAGGCATCGGGCACGACGGGCGCCGGACCGGACTTTACTCATCGTGCCCAGCACAAGGCCGGCAAGAATGCCGATGATGACAATGACGGTGAGTAGCTCGATCAGCGTGAAGGCGGCGTCGGGACGGGACAGCATCGGGTTCGTAGCATTTTTCATGGACATGTAGCTGTGAGGAGGACGGACGGGCGGGTGAATGGGTGGGTGGACGGAAAGTGTGGGTGCCGGAAAAACGGTCATGCCGAGCAGGGCCGTTTGACCCGGACATCATGGGAAGAGAGGGCACGGGCTTGCAATTTCCATGCAACTCTTCACGAAGAGTGAGCCGCTGTCCCCTGTCGTTTGTATTTCCCGTCATGCCCAACCAACGTGCCATCGCCGCCGCGCTCGGCGTGCATCAGACCACGGTGTCGCTCGCCCTGCGCGGCGATCCGTCGATCCCGGAGGAAACGCGGCGGCGCGTGGAGCAGGCGGCGGTGCGGCTCGGCTACCGGCCCAATGCCTGGGTGACCTCGCTCATGGCCCACATCCGTTCGGGCCGGGTGGCCTCGAATCGCGGCTGCATCGCGATCCTGCTGGATGCCCGCGCCGAGGCCGACGCCTTCCCCAACGAAACCTACCGGCAGCAATACGAGGGCATGGTGGCACGCGCCGAGGCGACGGGTTTCCGCACAGAGTGCTTTTACCTTCAGGCCAGGAATATGAATGCACGCAAGATCGACGGGATCCTGACCGCCCGCGGTATCACCGGGCTGGTGCTGGCCGCACCGAAACGGAGCGCGGACGAGGTGGCGATGCATTGGACGCGCTATGCGTGCGCCTCGGTCGCGCACTCGTGGGAAACGCCCGACGTGCACCGGGTTTCCACCGATCACCGGCAGAACGTGGACATTGTCATTCAAGAGCTGCTTCGCCGCGGCTATCGGCGGATCGGCATCGCGCTGGCGCCCGAGGCAGGGACGGTGCGGTCGTTCTGGCTGGCGCAGTTGTTGTTGTGGCAGCAGCACCGTCCGGCGAAGGACCGGGTGCCGGTTTATCCGGCGGAGCCCCGCCTGCCGAGGCCGGACCGGTTCCGGGCATGGTACCGGAGGTGGAAACCGGACGCGCTGGTGTGCCTTCTGGGCGAGGAACAGCCGCTGGTGGAGGCGGCGGGGTTGCGCGTGCCGGAGGACATCGGCATGGTGTGTCTGAACCGTCCATCGTGTAGCCGGTTTTCGGGTACGGAGGAGAATCATCGTATCATCGGGGCCAACGTCATCGATCTGGTTGTCGGGCAGATATTGAAAAACGAATACGGCCTGCCGGAGCATCCTGCAAAAGTCCTGATCAAGGGAACATGGGTGGAAGGCGAGACGCTCCGCACCGACGCGGGCAAGGGAAAACGGGAATGACCGTGGCCTCCGCAACCATTTCGGGTTATCCATAAGAATCCGGACATCCGCCATCAGCCTGGCGGAGGCATCGTTTTGACCTCCCTGCCGATGCCGCGTAACATCAGTGAAAACGTCGAAGAACCTGGCCGATTGGCCACGGCATGCGGAGATTCCCTTGAGGGCCGGATAGAGACGGGGTCAGGGTAAGCCGTCCAAAAGATTCACGCGGCCATCAAACCAGAGGCAGGTGCGTTTGCCTCCGTGCGGAGGATGTTCGGGGAGCTGATCACGCCATTTGTCTGTAGCGGGGATATCGTTGGCGGTGATTTGCTTGTCCTCCTCCAGAAGCGCCCAGACACGCGAGGGGCCGCCGAAGGTTTCGAGTTCGGAATAACGGATGGGTTGAATGCCGAGAGCGGGGTTGTTCCCGTCGGTGGCGTCAGGTTTGCCGAACGGATTGACGTAGCCGTTGGAAGTCTTGTTTTTGTTGAGCTTACATTGCGTGGCGAAAGTGCCGATTTTAGTGTCATTCGGGATGCCGCGCGAAGGGCAATGGAAGAGCGGAACATAGACGCGTCCGCAATCGGGATGTCTCCGGCTTCCTCGACTGCATCCAGCAAAGCCCCCACCCATTGAGCCCATGCCATACGAAGTTTTATTGATATACGAGGGGACATTCCGGTTTTTGCCAGCCACAGTTTGAATCCCATGTCTTGCCCCAGATCGTCATGCAATATAGCGCAAAGTTCCCTCAGATGGCAGGCCAGGGGATCTGTTTCCCGATGAGGCCAGACAAATGGCTCCGCAGGGCAAAACAACATCCGGCCATCGGGAGTAAAGGCATTGAATCGAAGCGACTGTAACTCGGCATCGCTGGAGAAAAATTCGTTTCGACGCAAGGGCGGAGGCACGATCCAGTGTCCGGCTTCGACGTGCCTGCGACCATTTTCCCACAATAATTCGACAGAGCCTTTGCGAAGATGCCAGCAAGTCATCTCCCGGCTGGAACGCCACTTGTCATAAGGGGTAAAACAGCGACTGGCCGGACCTTCCCAATACCAAAGAAGCTCCAATAGAAGGTCTGTCTGGTGGTTCATGATCGTTTTGTGCCATGTTTCATTCCGATTATGCAAAGCAAAAAAATGGTCCGCTCCCGATCGCCCGATAAACATGGGACAAATGAATTCCAATACCGATCTGGTATCTCCTCTTGTCACGCGTGGCTGGACTCCGCTGGCCCTAATCTGGTTCCCAATCCAGGCTTTGAACAAAACCTTCGTTATCGCACATGGCGGATTCGCGGGGGCGGGCAGGAATACAAGCCGGATTCCGGGGCGCGCCCCTGTTATAAAATCGTTCCTGATGCGAAATTTGGCCAAAAGGTCTTGAGAATAAATGCAACACACGGGAATCTTTAACCAGCGCCGATCCGGATAATTCGCTTCGCCTCGGGGGAAAACCGGATTTGGCCTTGAATCTCTCGGGAAAACCCGATTTGAGGGGCAAAATCAGGCTGGCGATTTATAATTATTACAGGGAGCCCGTCTATTCAATGGAGGATGCTTTTTTACTGGATGGCGCCGGGAAAGGACGGATCGAAATCCAGCCGCCGACAGGGGGTTTGGGCGTCGGTATATTTGTCGTCGAGGTCCGGTATTTCGTCGGGGGGGAATTTTATAGCTCCGACTACTATCGTTTTTCCATATTGAGGTTTCTGGATAATACTCATCCGTCAAAAAATATTTTCGGCCTTAATGCGAACTTCTCCCGCCTGACGCGTGTGGAGGATCTTGGCAAACATTATATGCAATGGGGGTTCGGCTCCACAGCCTACCGGACGGATGTTTGTGTTGGCTCCGAAACAGGGCGAAAGGCTGATTCTGGAGCGTGGCGGCAAAGTGGAAACCGGACGCTTTTTTTTCCGCACCGAATGCAGCCGGCCCGAGCGCCATGCTCGATAATTTCCTGTTGACCTGCAGTTCTCCGATTCCGGAGCCATCAACGGTAACTGCTGTGGCGGGTTTTGTCGCCTTGCTGGCTGTCTTGTCCCGGCGGCGGCATTGACTTCATGGGGGCAATTAGAAAGTGGCGGGATGCCCTGTGTTTCATCAGAGCCGACGGAGTTGTGCGATGGGGATGCCGGTAATTTCGGCGATGTCTTCCTGCGAAAACCCTTTGGCCTTCATCTTGCGGGCATGGGTCAGGCTGGCATTGGCTTCTCCCTCGGCCTTGCCCTTTTCGAGTCCGGCTGCTTCCCCTTCGGCGAGGCCCTCGGCTTTGCCCTTGGCGAGGCCCTCGGCTTTGCCTTCGGCGAGGCCTTCGGCTTTGCCCTTGGCTTCCCCTTCGGCGAGTCCCTCGGCCTTGCCCTCGGCTTTGCCCTTGGCGAGGCCCGCGTCGAACATGCCGACGGAGCGGCTGCGTTCGAGACGGATGGCGTCCCAATACCCATCATACGTGCGCAGTTGCTCGGCCGTGAAGGCCGCTCGCTCTAGATAGTCCAGTGCTTTTTTCGTCTCCTTTGTCGCCAGCAATTCCTTTGGCGGCTCTTGCGTCGTGTCGTTGATCGCCGTCAGGAACAACAGCCACAATTGCTCGAACTTTTTTTCGGCTCGGCGTTGCGGTTTGAATTTCGG
>JAISAX010000471.1 GCA_031266495.1 Opitutaceae bacterium | reverse complement strand
TAGGGGCTTCGCTTGCGAAGCCCGCGAGCGACCTGACACAACGGGAGATACGCCAATTCTCTCCGCCTGGCGCGGGCGTCGCAAGCGACGCCCCTACGTCCGTTCCGCGTAACATCAGTTATGAAAAAGGCAAAAAACAGACTCACCATCGAAAGCCTCCCCACTACTTAGGGCCTGTCCGGAAGCAGGCGATTTTGGGGAGGCAGCGTGATTTTGGGGAGAGCGAGCCGGGTTGGCGGGAGTTTTTGCAACGAGCCGGAGTTGGTTTTTGTAATCGCGGCGTGAAGAAATGCGGCATATGCTGGACCACGTCGAACGGATGCCGCGGGGTTACAGGCATCAGTAATTTATACGTACGTGATGCTCCAGGACTTCGCCTTTCTTGATGGCAGCGACGTGTCCGTCCACAAACGCGAAATTTGCCTTGCCGTTGTGGCGGTAACGAAAGACGGCACCATCCGCCTCCCCGACTGGATCAGAATCATTGTATTTACCAATCGGTTTATCGGCATTTGCCGGATCCCCGTCGTTAAATGCTTCGGTAACCGTCCAGAAATTGGTATGTGATTGTCCATAGGAATCATCCCCTCCTCCCTGCTGAGTGGCATCAGCAACGAGAATCACTTGGCTGGGACGCAGTATTTCCTCAGGCTTTTTCGGCTGTCCCCATCCCTCCTCTTTGGTATCCGGGCAGATGCGCGGGTGAAACGCATAGGTCGGAAAATAAAAGTTCTCCACTGTTTTCGGAACAAGCATTCGCGCCGGACAAATATAGACACCGTTGTTTTGTTTGACGGCACCCCCAAAATAAGGAGCCAGATACATGCGCCAAATGGTCCCGTCTCCCTCATTCTCCTGTCGGCTTGCAGGAAACCGTCCATGCTCCGTGGCATAGATAGCAAGCGCGGTGGCAATCTGCCTCAGGTTGCTTTTGCAGGTGACATCTTTCGCCGACTCCCGGACCTTGCCAACCGCCGGAATGATAATCGCAGCCAGAATACCAATAATCGCAATGACGGTGAGCAACTCGACCAGCGTAAAAGCATGCCTGCCTGTAGTGGATAAATGATACACGGGATGTTTCATGTTTTTCATGACGTTGCCTGGGTTAAATTATATGGAGGAGACCGACATCAACGCCGCACCCGTGAAAAGCTGATACGGAAATCTTCTTTTCCCGATACCCCGCCCTCGGCGGAAGCGGGTGCGACCGACAGACCTCGCACAAACATGCCAAAGCCAAGTGCCATCGGTTGTCCTGCAAACACAAGTCGCGGGTTCGATGAAAATCTGACCATGACATCATGGGTTACGCCATCTCCGGAACGCTGAATTCGCAACTCCTGGCCAACCAGGGCTGTCCCGTCCTGGTCAAATGGATTCACGCGTGTTCCATCGGAAAGAATCCACCGGTCTCCTTCACGCAAAACCATTGGCAAACAGAATGCCTTTTGTGGAGACAGGTTCGTCGGGACAATTCCCAACTGATCGTCTCCAAGCTGCAGGTGAACAACCGGCTGCCGGAGTCCCAACAGGCTGACTTGCGAAGCCGTATCCGGTTTTTCCCCTCGCCAGTCAAGTCGAAGGCTTTTCTGGCGGGCCGCCAGTTCCCGGCCTGAAATCGACCAGCCAAAGACAGGACGTTCACTCTCGTTGGCCGAAACAAACACACTGCCAAATCCCGGCATCCATAACAGTCCGGCTCCCTTGTTTTGGCGCCCGTTTGCACGGCCTGCATGGAGCGACACATAATATCCGGGACGACGGATGCCGACAATTTCCTGATCTTCCACGGCCAAACGCATGATTTCCACAAAACGCGACTCCCGCCAGACCCGGGTTTCCTCCACGGCCTTTTTGCCAGCCCCCGCGGGAAGGGACCAATAATCCCCCGTCCCATCCCACCAATAAGAAGCGTAAGGGTTATAGATCGACCGGGGCGCGCGCGATTGTAGTGACTTTGGCATGTCCGCGAAAAATGAAGCCGCCCGCTGGTCCGCTTCCTGTGGAGTCAAGGCCCCGATCGCAAAGGCCAGCGCTTCGTTCGACTGCGTGGCCGCATGGTTATAGCGCCCCACCGTGCGCTGCCCGGGTTGAGGTCCGCGAGCAGATGGATTGGCGGAACCTCCGCCCACACTACTTGCATTGAGCGTGCTCGCACCGGTCCGCGCATAACCCGCGGAATCAACCACCGCCACTTCCCGGTCCATCTCGAAACCAACGAGCAATTGCGACGCGGCATACGCACGTCTCAAAGAATCACGCCAACGGACGTCGCCCGTTTCCGATGCAAGCCGGTCAACAATAAACTCGGAAACTTGAGAATAGGAAAAATCCTCGCGTCCCCCATGCTCCCGATACCAGCCAGCCGGCTGTGCGGCAGTCGTCCACCAATCGGTGAGCTTGTTGTAGTGCTGAAGCCAGCGAGACTCGCCGGTAAATTCATGCAAATGCCAGGCCGCATAAATGACACCAAGATACTGATTGGCAAATGTCTCGCCTTGCCGGCGGGGTGGAGAATCCGGACGCGCCGCCCAATCAATGGCACGACGCATCGATTCCAGCCAGCGCGCCGCCAGGTCGGAAAAAAGCGGTTCGTCGCGTAGCGATTGATACACCGGAACCATCGCATCGAGACCAAAGGAAACGGAAGGAAGCTCCGATGAGCCAATCCCTCCGTATTCAGGAAACCCGCCATCCGGGTTTTGCAGCGAAAGCCAGTATTCGAGCGCCAGATGAAGGCGCTTTCCCAGAGCAGTATCCCGACGGTAGGGATTCCAGGGCTGGTTCAGCGCATAAAAGCGGGCGAGCAGCGCCACCGGCTCCATCAGGCGCGTGTTCGAAGGCTCATCCCACCCGGTATGCTTTTGAGGATTGGAGCGATAGAGATGCGAGGCCTGAGCACCGGCATATGGCTTTGTCCAGCGGATGGCATTTGCCAGCCGGGGAATGATTCGTAACGCATCCGTAAATTCATTACCCAAACCCAAGGCCTCACGATGCATGGCCTTTTTCAGCGCCCCCCGCGCCGCCTCTCCGGCTCCATCGGAAGGGCCGGGCCACCAACCGGCGAATTGCTGAAACTTGTCCTGCACCACCCAATTTTCAGGAGCGGGAGTTTCAGAGGGCCAGACGGGGGGAACACTGAATGTGTCAACTGCGGCAAATGTGACCGCCCTGGATTCAATGCCCGGATCGGCAAACTCTGCTCCGTGGGAAACGCCCGAGCCATACCCGGCGACAAGCTCGATATATCCGATCGGAGTAACAAATCCGGAGACTTCGGCATTGGGCGCGGCCTGATCATTGAGGTAAAGCTGGGCGCGCCCCTCGCTGGTATCAAAGACAAGACGAAAATCGATCCAGTTATCCGGACGCAAAAAACGCTGCCCGACAGAAACCCGTGCCATGATCCCGGAGCCAGGCTTTTGGCGGATATGGATACCATCCTGGTAAGCCGCGACATCCCACGCTTTCCCTTTGGAGCCAGAGGCACCAAGCCAGAGCGCAAATGACGGCATGCCAAACGTATTGCGAACACGCCAGCGCAACTCGCCTTGGGAAACCGGCTTTTGCAGTTCGGTGATCGCGCGGGGAAAATCTTCCGCACTATCATCCATCAACCTGATGGAACCCGATTCCGTCCGTTCAGCCGTGGTATGATCCGGAGCCTGCAATCTCCAATCGGTGAGAGTCTGCGGAGCGGCAACCAGGCAGGTCGCGAACACCCAGGCCACGGGTGTAACGAAAGGAACAATACGTCTGATCATGGTATTGAAAATAAATGACACAGGTTTGTGTGTGTGGTGGTGTGTGTGTGTGTGGGGG
>JAISAX010000292.1 GCA_031266495.1 Opitutaceae bacterium | reverse complement strand
TTTCGGGAAGGCCGAGGCGGAATCGCAGCGGCTTGCGGGTGGAGGCGGTGGTGTCGAGTTGGAGAAGGAGCGTGTTCCATCCCTCGCGGAAGGGCAGGCTGTTCCAGCGGTCGCTGATTCCGTAGTTGCGATTTGCGGACGCCTGAACCGCTCCCTCCGGAGGCGGATTCAGCCGGTGCGTCACCGGTTCGATGTAGTCTCCGTTAAGGTACAGAGTGAGGGCGTGGGATTGCGATCCGGGACCGGAGCCGGTCTGGCGGGCGGCGCGGAAGGGGCCGCCAAAGCTCACCCGCCCGGTGACGGGCTCCGGGTTGCGCGGGTCCCACACTTCGCCTTGCGGACGCGAGGAGGGGTCGAGCCAGACGCGGGCGGAAATCCAGATCACCGCGTTGTGGGCGGAGGCGCCAAAGGCTTTTTCGAGGTCGAGCATCCCGTCCTCGTCCGTTGCGAGGTGATGCCAGGAACGTCCTTGGGTGTTTTGTGCGGCCAGAGGCGCGGCGGGATCGAAGAGGGGGCGCAACGCCTCGTCGGAGCCGCGGTTGAACGCATATTCGCCCGGGAGCAGGTCCTGCGGCCGTCCGCGTTCGACGAGGGTGACGTTGCCCTCCGCGAGATCGGCGGAGAGCATGCCTTCCAGCCGGGTGAAGAGCGGGGCGCGCCACACGCCGTCGATGCCGGGGACGGGCGACCACGCGTCGGGGGGGAACGGAAGATTGCCGGAGATGACGGGCCATTCGCCGTGAGAACCGCGAATGCCTTCGACGCGGATGGGCGCATTGGCGGTGCCGTTTGCGGCCAGATCGATTTTTTCCCGATAGACGCCGGGGTGAACATGGAGGGTGACTCCGGGGCGCGCCACGCGGAGGGCGGCGGCGAGGGTTTTGAAGGGACGTTCAGCGGTGCCGGGGCCGTTGTCGCCGGAATGGGGATGGGTTGGATTGACGACGTAGTCGGGGGCTCTGGAAAGGCGGACGGGCACGGGTCCGTCCGGGCGGGCGGGTTCCGGAGCGGGAGCGGACACGGCGGGATCGTATTTTTGTTTCCAATACCAATTTTTCACTTCGCCGGAACGCCCTCCGAGGCGGGTCAGGAGTGAGGGAAGGCCGGCTGGATCGAGTCCTGCGATGCGGTCAGGCGGGTAGTTGATGAACCACCAGCCGGGTTTGTTGCCGGCAAGCGCGCCGGTGGCGGGATCGAGGGTCAGGGTGGCGTCGGTGTAGTCGAGGAGCAGGCGTTGTCCGCCGGGCGTCACCACCATCGGCGGAAGCGGGGCGGCGTCGGGAAGCCGCGCATTCGGCAACGGCAGGGGGTCGGCGAATGCGGCGGCGAGCGATGCCAGGAGGCTGCCGAGGAGGATGATACGGCGGGGGGAGGGGGTCATGGAGTGGGTAAAAACACCGGGAATTGATCCTCAACGGCGCCGCAAGGCCGCGGCGAGGAAGGCGAGAGCCCCGAAAAGCAGGATGCAAGTCGAGGGTTCGGGAATGGCACCGGTGATGCTGAGAATGCCGGTGTTTTCGACAAAGGAGAAGGTGTAACCGTTGATGTTTCCGGTCCACACGCCGTTGTCGCGGGCGAGAGTGCCGTCCAGTCCGCTGCCAGAGAGGGTGACGGCGGCGAAGGAACCGGTGATGCTGCCAAACTCCAGCAGATCGTAGCTGGAAGCGAGATTCGCCGTGGTGAAGACGAGTTCGAGGGTGGCTCCGCCTTCGCCGAGGACGAGGTCTCCTCCGGTAGTCAGCCGTCCGGCGGAGGCGGCGCCGATGTCGAAGCGCAGCACGCTGGTTGCGGCGGAGGTGTCGAGGGTGTTGGTGAAGGCGAGTTCGCCGGCTTCCTTCACGTGAATCGTGCCGGTATTGACAGCGGTGCCAGCGGCGGCGGACGCGATGGTGGAGGTGCTCGCATCCCACTTGGTGAGCGTGCCGGCGTTGGAGAAGAGCATCGCGCGCGCGGTGTTGCCGATGCGGGCGGTGTCGTGGAGGTTGAGCCGGGCTCCGGCGTTGTTGGAGAAGACGAACGCGGTCTCGCCGAGCTGCATGTTGATGGTGGCCGAGCGCTCGATCACGCTGGTGCCGTGGAGGGTGGCGGTGCCATCGTTCTGGAATTGGGTGTAGTTGAAGACGGTGGGTGAGCCGGCGGAACGACCCCGACCGACGGCGAATTGCAAGGTGGCGCCGGTGGTGGTGGACTCGGCGACGCCGAGGGTCAGCGTGCCCGTCGCCGCGTTGGTGAAACGGTTGTCTCGGGCCTCGCTGCCGCCATAAGCGGACTGGACGAGGAAGGTGGCGTTGGGGGCGATCGTGAAGGTGGCGTGGTTGTCGATGGTGACGGCACCGCGGGCATTGCCCGCGGTGCTGAAGTTGCCGAAACGGGTGACACCAGTAGCGGCACCGGCAAAGATCTGGACGTTGACGATGCCATCGTTGACCAGGGAAAGGTTCAGGCGAACGTCGATGTTACTCGCGGCATCGCCGCCGATGAGGATGCCGGTGGCATCGCCGACCAGATTGAGAATGCCTCCGTTGTTGTTAGTGAGAGCGAGGCCGTTCATTGCGCCAAGGCTGCTGTTGAGTATCTTGCTTTGCCCGTAGATCGACACAGTGCCGCTGTTGGCGAGAGCGTAACTCCACGAGGAATTGGTCGGGGCGTTGCCATCTCGCGTGAATTCGATCACTGCGCTTCCGCTTTCGGTGGCGCTTCCGAGGACGAGGGCCGCTCCGGCCTTGTTATCCAGGGTCGTGATCACACCGAAGGATGAGCCAGTGGCTTCCACGCGGTTATTGAGGGAAACGGTGGCGCCGCCTGCGATGGAAATTGCCCCATAGTTGTTGAGGTTGAACGCGCCGCGGTCGCCATCGACCGTCCGGCCGAGGAGCGTGGTGCCGGCCGTGAAGTTGAACTGCGCGCCGGAGCCTTCCTCTAGGCCGTTGTTGATCGTGAAGGCGGGGTTGCCGCCCGTGCTGGAGTGCGTGTTCACCGAGACGATGCTGCCGCCGGAGGAGTTGACGATGCCGGTGTTGGTGAAGGTCGGCTGGGCACTGATGACAGAGGCGGTGAAGGAAACGCCGCCGCCGGCGAGGTTGAGCGTGCCGGCGTTGGCGAAGCTCTTGGCGCTGCTGGCGGTGAGATCGATGAGGCCGCCGGTGTTCAGGTTGACGACGATGCCGCCGGCGCCGACGCCCTCCCCGAGAGTCTGGTTGAAGACGTTCGGGCCGGTGCCGGTCAGCGTGAGTGTATCCGAGAGCGTAAGGGTATTGACCGCGCCGGCGGTGGTTTGCGTGAGGGCGAGGGAGGTGATGTCGGGGTTTGAGGAATCGTAGGTGATGGTTCGGGTGCCGCTGGCGACGTCGCCGAGCAGGACGCCGGTGGCGTCGGGAACCCCGGACGGGCTCCAGGAGCCGTCGGCGGACCAGTTGCCGTCGTCGCCGGTCCACTCGGCGGTTTGGGCTGCGAGTTGGAGACCGGACATGACATAGAGCAACGGGAAGGCCAGTGCCAGGAGCAGGCCGGGGGACAGGTGGCCGCGGGAGTGGCGGCGGAGTCGGGGGATGGAGGAATCAATGTTCATGGGATGGTGGTTTTGGGGGACCGGACCCGAGTGAAGCGGGTTGGCCCGTGACGGGTGCGATTCCATGCCGTGCGCGACGAACGGGACAAGGGGGATTGCAGCCAGTTTGGTAAACACGTTGACTGAACTGCCCCGACACAACTGTTTATTCGCTGCACACATTCCCTGTGTACCGCCTGCCTTCCAGCGGAATTCCCCGAGGTCCAGGCAGCGGCTTCTGTTTTCCTGCCTGCGCTTGTGGATTGATGCCGGGGCGGACAATGCGCACAACCGGCGGGGATGATTCGCCAGGTTGTTGTTGTCGTCTGCATGTGCGGAGCGCTCGCGTGGAGCGGGGGGGCCGGCGCGTGCGGACGGAGCCGCGGCCGTGGAGGCAGGGGAGGGGGAAACGCAGGGCGGACAACGTCGGCGGTCACGCTCGATATTCCGGTGCTCGTGGCCAGATACGGGGCGGCGTTCTTCGAAAAGGTGGCGCGCGAGTTCGAGGCGTTGCGACCGGGCGTGCGCGTGCGGCTGCATGGCGATCCGAGGATCAGCGACAAGGTGCGCATCTTTTTCCCTTAAAAATAAAAAAATACCTGATTTAAAAACATATTTTTAAGGAATTTTCCTTGCCTACTTAAGGATTTTGGCCGAGATTTCCTGCATGAAAATCACAGTGGACATAAATGACCAGACGCTGGAAGCGCTTCTGGCGGCAACAAACGAGCGGAAAAAAGGTCCGGCTGTCGCGCAGGCCGTCGAGGAGTTTCTCAAACGCAGGAAAGCCCGCGAATTCGGGCGTCTGCTGATGGAAGGCGCCTTCGACTATCCGGCGCCGACCGAGGCGACCGAACGGCAAGGCTACTGACAACACACGGGCTCAACAAACACGGAGAACAAAACGCCATGGTGCTGGTGGATTCCTCGATCTGGATTGAAGCTGCGCGGCGCCAGGGCGACCTGATGGCCAAGCTCGCCCTGCGCGCCCTGCTTGACGAATATGAAGCGGCTTGGTGCTCGCCCGTAAAACTGGAGGTGCTGGGCGGCGCGCGGCGCGAGGAACGACGCGCACTGGAAAGTTTTTTTTCCTGCATTCCTTACGTCGCGTGCAACGAGTCCGACTGGGAGGCGGCCAAGGCGCTTGGCTGGCGTGCGCGTGATGCCGGTCACACGTTGCCCTGGAACGATTATCTGATTTCGGCCACGGCGGCGGCGCGCGGATGGCGGCTTTATGGCCGCGACGCGCATTTTGTCACGTTGAGCAGGCTTGGCGGCGCCTTTGTCTATCAGCCCGGCTATGGCGGCGCCTTCGCTCCCGAGAACGAAGGCTGAGGAAGCGGGAGGGAGAAACTTGGCCGGAGGAGGGGAAGGGACTGGAAGCCAGAGCTTGTGGATTGATGCAGGGGCGGACAATGCGCACAACCGGCGGGGACGGGAGGTCCAGAGAGAACTTGACCCATAAGAGAGTCGAGGAAGACAGGAGGGAGAAGGAGGATGCTTGGATGAAGGAGAGGAGCGCGCATGGCGAGGAGATCAGCCGGAGCGAGATTGGAGCGGGAGCGGTTTTT
>JAISAX010000289.1 GCA_031266495.1 Opitutaceae bacterium | reverse complement strand
CCGCCTCCCCCCGCCTCCTCCCGCCAACGCACTCGCCGCCGTCACCGCTTTTTCATGACACTCACGCCCGCCGAACTCGCCACCGCCGCCACCGCGCTCGAAAAACTCCTGGTCACGCTCGACGGCGTGCTCTACGGCCAGCGACCGCTGATCGAACAAGTCGTCACGGGCGTGCTCGCCCGCGGCCACATCCTCCTCGAAGGCCTGCCCGGCCTCGGCAAGACGGAGCTCGTCAAGGGCCTCGCCCGCGCGCTCGGCCTCGAAGCCCGCCGCGTGCAATTCACGCCCGACTTGCTCCCCGGCGACATCACCGGCAACCCGATCCTGCAAGAAGTGGACGGCCAGCGCCGCTTCGTTTTCCAGCGCGGCCCCCTCTTCGCCAACATCCTGCTCGCCGACGAAATCAACCGCGCCTCCCCCAAAACCCAGTCCGCCCTGCTCGAAGCCATGCAGGAGCGCCGCGTCACCGCCGGCGGCGAGACGCACGCGCTGCCCGATCCCTTTTTCGTCCTCGCCACGCAAAACCCCATCGAGCTCGAAGGCACGTACCCGTTGCCCGAGGCGCAGCTCGACCGCTTCCTCTTCAAGATCGACGTAAAACGCAACCCCCCGGCCGTGCTCCGGCGCATCGTGCTCAACCGCGAAATCGGCATCGAACCCGGCGTCGCCCCGGCGCTCGACGCCGCGGAGTTCGCCCGGCTCGTCGCGTTCGTCCGCCGCGTGCACGTGCCCGAAGTCGTGGCCGACTACATCGCCCGGCTCGTCAACGCCACGCATCCTGGCGAGTCCGCCGCCTCGGCCGGCGTCCGTTACGGGGCCAGCCCGCGCGCGGCCCTCGCGCTTGCCGCCGCCGCCAAGGCCCGCGGACTCCGCCAGGGCCGCGGCCATGCGAGTTTCGAGGACGTGCAGGCCGTGGCGCACCCGGTGCTCGGGCACCGCATCCTGCTCGACCACCCGGCGCGGCTCGACGGCGCGACCAGCGCCGGCGTGGTCGAAAAACTCCTCGCCGAAATCCCCGTGCAACAAAAACCGCTGCCCCATTCCCTCGCCGCCGCCAAAATCCAATGAAGAATGAAGTCGTCCTTGCGCTTGTCGCCCTCGTCCTCGCCCTCGCCACGCCCATCGCCGCCCGCGCCGACATCACCCGCAACATCGCCATGCAGGACGCCCCCGCCCCCCCCCCCGCCGCCATCTCGCTGCGCGCGCCGGTCAGCGAGTGGGACGGACGCGGCTTCGTGCCGGTCGAAATCAACATCGAAAACCGCTCCGCCACCCCCCGTCGCTTCGACTTCACACTCACCGCGCAATACGATTACCGCCACGCCACCGTCTCGCCACTCGCCCTCGAAGTGCCCGCGCACGGCGTGCGCACGCAAGTCGTGTACATCGGCAGCGGCCTGATCTCGCGCCACAGCAGCAGTTACAGCCGCGTGCAGGCAACGGTGGCCGTGCGCGGCCCCGGCATCCGGTCCGGCCGCCAGGAGGAATCGCTGGCCACCCACACCGGCACCACTGCGCCCAAGGTCGCCGTCTCACCCGCGCTCGAACGCGAGGTCGGCGCGGCGCGGGCGACGGCGGGCGACGATTTTTATCTCGAACCCGTCAACCCCGCCACCTGGCCGGCGGACTGGCGCGTTTTCTCGGCCTTCGACTGCGTGCTCCTCACGGAGAGCGAACACGCCGCGCTCGACACCGCCCGCCGCGCCGCCCTGCGCGAATGGGTCGCCCTCGGCGGACAACTCATCGTGTATCCCGGAAAAAACGACGCGGCCGGCCGCTCCGCCGCGCCGTCCGATGAACCGGTCGGGCCCGGCCACATCCGGCGCCCCGCCGCGCCCTTCGCCGCGGACACAATAAAAAACCTCGCGCTCGTCAAACGCTCCACCGCCGCGCCCCCGCCCGACCTCTGGTCCACCACGACCACGACCACCAACGGCCTGGACGACACGAGCGCCGCGTATCGCCAACCCCGTCCCCTCCAGGGCGGTTGGCTCTCGCTCGTGCTCCTCGCATTCGGCGTCCTCGTCGGGCCGGTCAACCTCCGGGTGTTCGCGCCGGCGGGGAAGCGCCACCGCCTCTTTCTCACCGTGCCGCTCATCTCGCTGGCGGCGGCGCTGCTCCTCTCGGCCTTCATCGTGGTGCGCGACGGTTTTGGCGGACACGGCGCGCGCCGCACCCTGGTGCGGCTCCTGCCCGGCGGCGTCCACCGCGCGACCGTGTACCAGGAACAGTTCACGCGCACCGGCGTCCTGACGGGTGGCGATTTCCCTCTGCCCGACGACGTGGTCATGATTCGCGAATCCGCCGGCGCGGGCAACGTGACCGACGACACGACCGCGCTCACCTTGCGCCGCACCGGCGGCCGCGCCTCCGGCGACTGGTTCGCGAGCCGCTCCGACCTGCGCCACGCCCTGACGACCATCGTGCCGACCCGCGCCCGTATCGAGCAGGTCGCTACCGCCGGCCCGGGGGGGGGAGGCGCGCCCGTGGTGCAATCGACCGTGCCCGTCGCCCTGCACGGTTTCCGCTACCGCGACGCCACCGGCCAACTCTGGCTCGCGGCCGCCGGACTGCCGCCCGGCCTGCGAATCACCCTGGAACGCGCCGCACCGGCGGCGCGCCGCAGTGGCGGCGGCGGCGACGACCCGCCCCCCGGCGAATTCACGGCCACCGGCGGCGCGAGCGATTTTGCCCCGGTGCCGACACTTGCCTCGATCCGCTGGCAAAGCGACGACGTGATCTACACCGGCACAATCGAAAACACCTCTCCGCGCCACATCACAGGAAAACCGAACCAATGACCGCGCCTCCCTCTCCC
>JAISAX010000271.1 GCA_031266495.1 Opitutaceae bacterium | reverse complement strand
GGGCGGAGACGTCGGGGGATGGGTATGGATATTGGATAATTAGTAATGGGTGGCGGAGGTCGCGGGGCAGTATCAAGCGGGTTTCGGACCGGGGGGGAATTTTTTCTCCATTCTCCGTGGTGAATCCGGGCTATCGGGGCACGTTGGCTGGCCGGGGGGCGGTCTGTTGTTTTCTCCAGTCGCCGGGGGGCTGGCCGGTGTGACGTCGAAAAACCGTGGCAAAATACTGCGATGACGAAAAACCCAGCCGGTACGCGACGTCGGTGACAGTTGCCCGCTCATCGGCAAGCAACTGCTTGGAGACAGCAATTTTGCGTCGCTGGATGTAGTCGGCGGGCGGAATGCCTAGCTCTTGCCTGCAACGCGCCTTGAAGCGTGGTACCGACAAGCCCATGCCTGCCGCCAGTTCGCGAATCGTCAGCGGCTCCTCGATGCGCCGCTCGATCTCGCTCAACAACTCGCGCATCGGCGTGGACATCCGGCGGTCCCCATCCCGTCCGGCGCGTGCTGCGCCGCAGCGGATCACTTCCAATAAAAATGCCGTCAGGCGCGTCGCTACGGTGAGGCTGGCGAGGGGGTGGCGCGGCGCGGTGGTGGCCTGGCGGATAATATCGTCCAGCAACACTTGCAGCGCAGGCGCGCCTTTGAAGTGACGGCGTCGCCGGAGGGCGAGCAGCGCGTCCGCCAGTCCGGGATTGCCGTCGGGCACGGTGAGTATCAACCAATACAGTACGCCTTTCTCTTCGGGCGACCTGCCTGTGTCGTGCGGCTCGCCGGGGAACGTCACAAAAACATCGCCGCTGCGCAGCGCGTAAGTGCGTCCACCCACGCGGTAGAGTTGCGTCCCTTTCGCCAGGTAGCAGATTTCCAGCGCCCCGGGATGCGTGTGTTGGGCGAGTCCGGCGCGGGCGCGGGTGCAGGCATAGCGTCCGAGTTCCACCCTCGCCGTGTCGCCTGCGCCGCTGCCGTCTCCACCACCACCTCCTCCGCTGCTGCTGCTGCTGCCGACGCCGCCGCCGCCGCCAGCAAGAACGGACGCGGACAGGTCGAACACGGCGAGGTTGAGGAACACGCGCTCGCGCGTCCGGGTGATAACGGGGTCGGTTTCGGGGCCGGTAACGGGATCGATAACGGGGCTGTTCATGTTCGATTGCGTATCGCGATATGAAGTTGAAAGACGGAAATCGCCAAGCGCGTTATCATCCCCCCCCTCACCATGACCAATCCTCGCAACACCACCAGCACCGCCGACGCCGCCACCGCGGCCACCAACAATACCAGCAACGGAGCAACGAGCGGCGACCGCCTCGCCGGTTTTGACTTCGCCCGGCACAACGACGAAATCCGCCCCCTGTGGGCCGCGCTTGAGGCGGGAGGGACGCCGGCGCGGATCCCGGTCATCCTGGGGACGAACACGCGCTACTTCATGTTCAACCCGTCGGCCAACCCCGGACGGCTCGACTTCCGTGCGTATTCGGAAAATCCCGACATCATGTACGACACCCAACTGCGCTTCCAGCGCTGGAGCCGGTTCAACCTCCTCCAGGACCGCGAACTCGGACTGCCCGACGACCACTGGCTCATCACGCCCGATTTCCAGAACTACATCGAAGCCGCCTGGTTTGGCTGCCGCATCCACTACATCGCCGACCAGGTGCCCGACACGCGTCCCGACTTCGCCGACGCCCCCGAACGCGTCATGGAACACGGTCTGCCCGACCCCTTCGGCGGCCTCATGTCACGCGTCCTCGAATACCACGAACACTTCCAGGCCCGCGCCACCCTCGATACCTTTTTGGGGCGTCCTGTAAAAATCGCTACACCCTTCCCTGGCACCGACGGCCCCATGACCGTTGCCTGCAACCTCTTCGGACCCGACTTCGTGTGCGAGTCCCTGCTCGACGACCCCGAACGCCTGCGCCGTCTCCTCGACTTCATCACCACCGCCACCATCCGGCGCTGCGCCGCCTGGCGCAAACGCACCGGCATCCCCGTGCCGTGTAACAACGGCTTCGGCTTCGCCGACGACAGCATCGCCATGATCTCCACCGCCGCCTGGCGCGACCACATCCTGCCCCACCACCGGCGTCTCTGCGACGCCCTCTCCAGCCCCGCCTCCCCGCGCGCCATCCACCTTTGCGGCGACGCCACACGCCACTTCCCTTCCCTGCAAAGGGAACTGAATATCCAGAGTTTCGATACAGGTTTCCCCGTGGACTTCGGCGCCCTGCGGCGCGCGTTGGGACGCCAGGCGATCATCCAGGGTGGACCGCCCGTGCAATTTTTGTTGCAAGCCACGCCGGAGGCGGTGCGCGGGGCCGTGCGCGACATCCTGCAAAGCGGCATCCTCGACGGCGGACGTTTTGTCTTGCGCGAGGGCAACAACCTCGCCCCCGGCACTCCGCTGGAAAATACCGAGGCCTTGTATCACGCCGGGCGCGAATTCGGCGTCGTGCGCCGGGCCGCGTGATCCCCGCGCTTGTGTTTGTGCTCGACGGGTGGCGACGGGAATCGACAGGGGGCGACGTAAATCGACGGGGGCGACGTAAAACCGGGATGCCGATGCTCCCGGATTGCCCGGACCCCTTCCCGACGATCCCGACGGCAAAGCCGCCGGATCGGCGGGGAAAAAGTGGCACGGGCTTCCAGCCCGTGTTCCGGAGGCTGGTGGCTGGGCTGGTTGGCTGGTTGGCGGAAAAAGCCCGTGCCACGCCGGAGCGGGGAGGCAACGTCCACGGGCTGGAAGCCCGTGCCACGCGGGGAGGCAACGCTCACGGGCAACGCTCACGGGCAAGGATGCCCGTGCCACTCCGATCCGGCGGCTTCGCCGTCGGCGGGCGGGACGCCCGCGCCACTCCGGAATGGCGGCTTCGCCGTCACACGGGCTGGAAGCCCGTGCCACTTCCGGAGCGGGCGTTTGGCAGAAAAAAAACGCGCCACGGCTTTGCTTGCTGCTTGTCCCGTTTTGAGATGCGTCCGACGGGGGGGGGGGGGGGGGGAGGTTGGGGGGGGGGGGGGGGGGGGGGGGGTTACCTAGGGGGGGGGGGGGGGGG
>JAISAX010000223.1 GCA_031266495.1 Opitutaceae bacterium | reverse complement strand
CGCTTCGCCTGCTTCCATGAGTGGCGCAAGTGGCAGGGGCATCTTGCCCGTGTTCGGGTGTGGCGGGTGGGGGGGGGGGGGGTGATATGGAGGATGGCGCTTCGTGTCGGTAAGCGTTTAGTGTCGCCGAGGAGGGACCGGGATCGTGAAGGTCCGGGGAGCGCACGCGTCTCGCGTGCCGGCTTGGGCGTCTCGCCCAAGCCTGTTGCCTCTCCCGCCTCCCGCCACTCCGGAACACGGGCAAGATGCCCGTGCCACTTGCGCCACTCATGGAAGCAGGCGAAGCGCCTGGCGCTCACACCTCTGTCCGGTACCGCTTGCGCCAGGCCAGCGGCGTCATACCCGCTTTTTGCCGGAAAAACCGGTGAAAATACTGCGGTGAACTGAAACCGCACTCCGCCGCGATGTGCGACACCTTGTAGTATGTCCCCTGCAACAACCCCCGCGCCCGCTCCATCCGCAACGCGTCGCGCAACTCCACAAACGACATCCCTGTCGCCTCCCGAACCGCGTGCGTCGTCCGGGTGGCGGACAGCCCCAGGTGTTTTGCCAGATCACCCAGCGAGGGATTGGCGCGCGCGTTCTTTTCCAGAAACGCCTGAATCGCCCCGCGCCGGAATCCCTGCGACGCCTCGCTGTTGAAACGCGGCCTCCGCAGATGTTCGCCGAGAAACGCGCCCAGCATTCTCGCCAGCCCGACCGCCCGCCGCCGCGCCGCCGCCCGCAGATATGGCAGTGTCTCCGGCTGGTCCGCCCGCGTGCGAAACTGCCCCGCGAACACCACGCCGGCCAGGGCCTCGTCCGTGAACAACGGCGCGACGATCTCGTCCGCGCCGGAATGGCACGTATTCACAAAAATACGACGCTCCTGCTCGCAACGTTCCGGCACCGCTCGCAGATCGCAATCGCGGCACCGCATGTTGAGTTTCAACCCCTCCTTCACATGCATGCAAAACGGGGACAGATGCAGATGGTACTTCGGCTGCGCGATCACCTCCCCCAGCACCGTCCCCCGCGCATGCGACGCCGGCAGCAGCTTGATGCACACCTCCAGTCCGGTGGCCTCCTCGAACGCCGCCAGCGCCTCCACAATCTCGTCCTGCGCCTCGCCCCCTCCCCCCCCTCCCCCTCCTCTCCTCCCCTCACGGACTCCGCTGCCCGCGCCTGTCCGGGTGTCGTTGCGGGATTCCCCAAATTCCCCTGTTTTCCCGGTTTCAACGGACTGCGCTCCCCGCATCTGTTTCTCTGGTGTCATCAGGTGTCATCATGCACTGAAAACAGCCGAAAACTACACTTTTTTGACCGGTTCTCCCACTAGCCGCCCGTGCGCCCGCACGCTATGATAGCGCGCATGTCCAAATCGCCCCTTTCCACTGCGCACGCATCCTCCGGCGCCGGCACTTCCGCCGGAGCCGCCTTCACCTCCGTTTTCGACCGGACGTTTGATGCGGTCGTCGTCGGTGCCGGTTTTATCGGCCTGACTGCCGCCCGCCGGCTCGCCGCCGCCGGTCATGAAGTGCTGCTCGTCGAACCCTCCGGCGACCTGTTGTGGGAAGCCACACGCGCCCTTGAAAACACCGCCTCCCCCCTCCCCCCCCCCCCTGCCTCCCCGGGTCTCTCTGCTGCCGCCCGCGCCGGATGGGCGCAATGGCTCGCCGGTATCCCCGTCCCCACTACTTCGGAAAATACGGCGCCCGCCGCCGATGCCGCTCTCTGGTTCGACCCCGCGCTGGCCGAAATCGCCGCAGGCAAGGAACTGCACGACACACTCGCCGCCGCCTCTTCCGCCTCTTCCGCTGCCGCCGCCAACCTGCAAACGCTCCTCTACGCCGCGCCCCTCGCTGTCGCGCTCGCGCCCGATGCCGGCTCCGGCCAGCGCCTCACCGCGCTGACCCTCGCGACCAAGAACGGCGCGCGCACCGTGCGCGCCCGTCACTGGATCGACGCCACCGAACAAGGCGCGCTCGCCCTGCTCGCCCGCCCCGATGCCGCCGCCCTCGCGCGGACGCCGTCGGCGCGCTACCGCAGCATTGTCCTGCAATCTTCCACGCCTGAAAAACTCGATACCGCCGCCGAAGCCTTTCGCGCCCGCCATCCCGAAGTCGAGTGGCTCGGCTCTTCCCGCGCCAGCGAACGCCGGCTGCGCCTGGCCGTCTCCGCCGACACGCCCTGGCACCGCGAGGCGGTTGCGCTCCTCCGCGATCTCCGCTCCGCGGTCAACGCGTCCGACGCCACCACCGGTTTTGTTGTCAGCCACACCTCGCTGCGCGATTTCCCGGTTTACCCTGCCGCTCCCGCCACCACCGCGCCGGCCGCTGCCTCTCCCGCCCGGCCTGACTGGCCCGCCTGGCCTGCCTGGCCGCAAAACCTTGCTGTGCTCAGCCCCGCCTTCTGCCGCGAAGCCCTCGCCGCTCCCGCCGACCGTTTCGCCCTCGGCTTCTCCGCCTCCCTGCCGCCTGCCCGCGAGAACGAGGAGCTCCCTCAACCCCACACCCCGCCGCCTCCGCTTCCCGAGCCGGCCGAGCTTCCCGCCTTTGATGTCGTCGTCGCCGGTGCCGGCACTGCGGGCGCCCACGCCGCCATCGCCGCCGGCCGGGCCGGCGCGCGCACCCTCGCCCTCGACCACACCACCTATCCGGGCGGCGTCGGCACCGGAGGCGGCATCTGCGGTTATTTCCACGGCAAGCCCGGCGGCCTCCAGGAAGAAATCAACGAGCGCAGCCGCGAGATGAGTTCTCTCCTCACCGGCATCCCCGCCGAAAAAATCCGCGGCTGGCACCACGACGCGAAAAAATTCGTGCTCCTCGAAATGTTCGAGGAGGCCGGCGTCACCTTCATCGGCGACGCCCTGCTCTGGAACGTCGGGAAAAACGGCGCAACCGTCACCGCCGCGCTCGCCCTCGTCGAAGGCCGCCTCACACGCATCCCGGCGACAGCCTGGATCGACGGCACCGGCGACGGCGATCTCTCCGTGCAGGCCGGCGCCGCCTTCGTCACCGGACGCGAAGGCGACGGCCGCACGCTCGCCTACAGCCAGTCCATCTTCGGCATCGGCCCGGCCGGCGAAGTGCCCGGCACGCTCAACGTCGGCTCGTGCAACTTCGACGCCGGCTGGTGCGACCCCACCGATCCCGAAGATCTCACCCGCGCCCGCCTCCACGGCATCGCGCAACACCTCGCTCCCGCGCTCGCCGGCAAGACCTCGCCCGTGGCGGTGTCGCCGCTCCTCGGCCTGCGCCAGTCGCGCCAGATCGTCACCGACGTCACCCTCACCTTCGCCGACATGGTCAACCGCACGCGCTTCGACGATGCCGTCGGCGAGACCGACACCGTGGCCGACACCCACTCCGTGGACTTCGAGTTCGAGAACGACGAAGCCGTATTCTATTACTGGGCCTGCCGCCTCTTCCGCCAGCCCCAGCGTTGCGATCTCCCCTACCGGATGCTCCTCCCGCGCGGACTCGCCAACGTCTGGATCCCCAGTCGCGCCACCGGCGTGACGGTCGAGGCCGCCTACGGCATGCGCATGCAGCGCGATCTCCAGCGCCTCGGCGAGGCCGCCGGTATCGCCGCCGCCCTCGCCGTTCGTCAGAAAAATCCGGCCACGCCCGGCGCCGCCCGCGCCATCGACCTGCGCGCGCTCCAGGCCGCGCTCGAAACCAGCGGCGCGAAACTCCCCGCGGAGCCTGCCGCCTCCGCCGTCCCGGCCGACAGCGACCTCCTTGCCGCACTCGACGAAGGTCGCCCCGGCCTGCACCTCTGGCAACTCGCGCAGGACCCGGCCCATTTCCGCGACGACGTCACCCGCCGCCTCGCGTCGGAAAATCCGCGCGTGTCCTTCTACGCCGCCACGATTCTCGCCAACTGGCCCGATCCGGCTCCGGCAGTCGAAACGCGCTTCCTGACCGCGCTCACCGCGCGCGAAACCGGTCCCACGCCCGAAGAATATGCCGTGCCCGGAGCGCACGGCCAGATCATCGACGTGCCCTTCTGGACCCTTGCCCTCGCGCTCCTGCGCCGCGTCGGCACCGCGCGCGCCCTCCCTGCCTTGCGCGATCTCGCCCGCGAACCCGGGCGACCGCTCAACCTGCGCACGCTCCTCGCCCGCACCCTGGAACGCCTCGCCGTCCGCCTCGGAGATTCACCCGTGCTCCGCGAAGCGCTCGACGCCCTCCTTGCCGGGACGACAGCCGCGGACGGCCTGCTGCCCCCCTCGCGCTCTCTCTGGAAATCCCTGCACGGCGAGGAACAGATCACGCTCCGCAACGACCGCGGCGCCGACACCCGCCAGGATCACACCTGGCAGTTGCACCTGATCGTCGCCCGCGCCCGTCGCACGCTCGGCCTGCCCGAACACGCCGCGGCGACCGCCTTCCGCCACGATGCCCGCGCCTACGTGCGCGACGCCTTCGCCCGTGGGTAGTGCGCAGTCCATGACGGAAATCGGGAACCGCCAAAGAACGCTGAAGAACGCTAAAATCGAACCGGGAGAGAGGGAGGACATGTCGCCATGCAGCCACCGGAATTCAAAAGATGGATACACTTCCTTGTCTCCGACAGGTTGCCATCAGCCCTTCCGCCCGTTGGTCAGCTCTTTTACTCTTCGCGGGCAAGCCTGTCGTTCAGAAAATCAGGGTGCCTGCGGGAATGAACCAGTCCCAAAATCATGAGATTCCCGTTTTCAAGTTTGTACTAAAGAAGCCAGGGGAACGGGCGGCAATATCGGCATGGAAATCCATGCGGTCCGACATGGTCACCTCCCTGTCGCCTGATAATCGTTCGAATAGTTTCCTTGATGCGTTCGTAGAAATCATCACCCAAACGCTGTGAAATACCGGCATAGTGAGTTTCGGCTTCCAGCAGGTCGTTTTTGAAAAGAACACTGAAAACAACCTTCATGCCTTCTCGCCAAAAACCTCTTCAAATGTCAGTCCTGCGTCTTTTCCTGACTTCAGATTGTCAAGGCGGGCCTGGAGATCGGCGGCAATCCGGGCGTCGCTGCGAGGATCGCCCTTGAGACTTTCGAGCAACAAACTGGCAAGTGCCGCGCGCTGCGTGGTTGGCAGGGCGAGCGCCTCTTCGGCAAGCCAGGTGCTGGCGAAAACCATAATGGCGCAACGATGCGGGAAATCCTTCCCTTGGCAAGTTCCGCGCAGAGAGAGGTGCGCAGAGAGAGGTGTTCGTGCACTCATGCACGCGGTCCTCGTCGTCTCAAAAATGTTGGCCTCCCGATCGCAATCATTCCCGCCGCGCCACTGTCGGGCCGTCCACCCAGGTGCCCTCGATCATTGTGACCGTAGGGGTTTTCGGGATACCGATCTCGTTGTGGAAAAGCTGACTTGCCAGCAAGTCCATTGCCGCCGCGCCCACGCCGCGGTGGTCCTGCTGCATGCCGGCGATTTGTCCTGCGCGGTCGCCGACATCGAGCGTCGCGTAACCGACCTCCTCCGGCACCCGCGCGCCGCGCTCCTCCCGCATCCACGTCAGCGGCAGGTCCAGCCAGATGCCGATAACCGCATCCGGTTTCCCGCGCCCGAACCGCTTCAGGAAAGGCGCCGGATTTGTGTAGTCCGGAAACAACAACGGCTCGATGCGCTCCCCGCCGTACACGCGCTGCGCGCCGAGAAAACCGGTCAGCCAGAAATGCCCCACCCGTTCATTGTCCTGCTTCAGCATTGCCATGCCAATGCGCCGGTACCCCATCTTGCGCAAGTGGGCGTAACACGAAAAAACCAGACTGATGCTGTGGTTGGCCGAGCGATGCAGGGACACCTGGCGAAACGAATATCCGGTCGCCACCACCGCATGACCCGACCAGTCCAGTTCCAATGTCCGGTGATCGACACTGACCGGCGCCAGCACGGAACCGCGCACGCCCCGCGCCGCCAGGATTTGCGCCGCACGCCGTGACTGTTCCCCGTGTTCGCCAAGCCAGACCGGTTGCAACTCAAACCCGAGCAGACGCGCCCGTTCCCGCGCGCCCTCGAATTGCTGCACATGCGACGGATGCCGCCGCCAGTCGTCCTCCGTTGAAAACGATGTCAGGAACGCCACCACCTCGCCCGACGGTTTCAGGCGCTGCCGCTGTCGCACTTGCGACATGAGCGCATTGACCAGCGGGTTTTTCCGATAGCCCGCCGTCTGTGCAACTGCCAGCACGCGGTCGCGCGTCGCCGCGGCCACGCTCGGATGCCGCCGCAAGGCCAGCGCCACGGTTGTCCGGCTGATGCCAAGTTGCGCGGCGAGTTCGCGCACCGTTGGCGGAGCAGCCGCCCGGACCGCAGGAGCCGCCGCACCAGTGAAAGAAGCGCCCGTGACAGACGCCTTTGACGAGGACCTTGCGGTTACAGACTTCGGGGGCATGTGCGGCTTGTTGAACAATTGATGTTACGCGGGAGAGATTACGCGGGCACGTTCCCCCTCTCCATCGCTCCTGTCGATATCCGTCGATCCGCGCAACATCAGGGGACTTCTAAAAATTGAACAGAAGGCAACGAAGAGAACGAAGAACAACCAGGGATGCTTACTGTTCACTCCTGTTTAACTTTTTATAATAAACAACTTATTATTCAAGGGCCTCTTTGTTTTACCTTCGTTTCCCTGGTTTCCTTCTGTTCAAAAATGAATTTTCAGAACTTCCCATCAGTGAATAAAATAACCCGTCAATGCGCGAAAATCAGACGGAGGTTTTGCGCGGCCATCGTTGTTGTACCTTCCGGAGAAAAGCATCCGCCTCACAAGTGCGGCCCTGTTGCACGTCTTCAAACCCCTCATCCAGTGCGCGACTCATGCGCAAGGACTCGCCCAAACCGGCCAACCGGGGAGAGTCATCCGGCAAGGCGTCAACCAGAGCGTCAACCAGAGCATGCAGTTCCTGTTTCAGAGTCATTGGCATTACGGAGGACACGCCAGGGGCATTGTTTTTTTCAGGCAATCCTAAACAAGCCTGCGCCAGAACCCGGAATCTGACGTGTCAGATAACGTCAGCATTGTCCGGTCCGGCGCGCCTGAAGTTGTATGTATTCATTAGCACGCCTGATTTCTCGAAACCGGGCTGCTCTCCACCCGCTCCATCCAGCCAACACACGACAAAACAACAAAACCCGAACATCCGAATCATGAAAAACATCCGTCGCCTTTGTTTCCCGCACCATCATCATCACGCCGTCCGCCTCGCCCTGGCCGCCGCCACCACCGCAACCGCAGCAGCAGCCGCCGCCCTCCTCGGACTCATTGCAGTGACGCCTGCCATCCACGCCCAGGTGCTGCTCTACGAATTCAACCCCGTCACCACCAGCACCGCCGCCGCCAGCACCGGCACCAGCACATCCGCCACCGCTTCCCTGAAAAATTCATCGGGAAGCGCCGCCAATCTCTACGGCGCGGACGGATCGGGTGTATCCGGATTGCCAGGCGACAACGCCATCAATGTCTCCACGGGACTTCTTCAACTCGCGCATACGGCATCAAGCAGTGCCCTCGATAACCTGACCTCCTTCACCCTGGCCGGCTGGTATAAAACCAGCTCCGGCCTGGCCGGGGGAAACCGCCTCTTCGACTACACCTCCGGCACCAACGGCATCATCCTCTTTGGCAACGGCACCACCGGAGAGGCGACCTCCAGACTCTCGCTCCAGGTCAACGGCGTCAACATCGCCGTATCGGATGGCAACTACACGGCGAACAACGGCGAATGGGTCTTCTTTGCCGTCAGCGTCAACCTCGACGCAGGCGCCAAGGCCGCGACCTTTTATCAAGGAACGGCCACCTCGCTCGCCACGTCTGTCACTGCCACCATCAACACGCCCAACCTCAACACTGCCTCCTCCATCATCGCCCCTGCCTCAACTGCGCTGCTCAACATCGGCAACTCCGGCGGATTCAACCGCGCGGTGAACGGTTCCCTCGACAACATGGCGATTTTCCAGACCGCGCTGACCGAAGACGAAATTCGGGCATTCCAGATCCGCGGCGCGCCCTCCCTCGTTCCCGAACCTGCGACGAACGCACTTCTTGTCGGAGCAACCACCTTCGCTTGCCTCGCCGTCCTGCGCCGCCGCCATCACGGCAAACGCTGACCTCCCCCTC
>JAISAX010000014.1 GCA_031266495.1 Opitutaceae bacterium | reverse complement strand
GCCCTATTTGCCACGGGGTGGCGGGTCACCCCGGTTGGGGGGGGGGGGGGCGGGGGCGACTCCCCCCCGCCACGGTCGAAGGTCTCAAAGTCTGAAAGTCGAAGGTCATCACCGCGCGCTCCGCACGCATCCCTTGAAGAGCGCGAAGCGCAGACCCGACTTTCGACCTTTGACCTTCCGACCTTCGACTTCCGTCTTCCGATCCGACGCTCAGGCTTCGTGCTGCGGACGGTCGGCGTTGGGCCAGTCGATGTGGAAAAATTTGCCGCGCTTCTCGTCGGTGCGCTCGTAGGTGTGCGCGCCGAAGTAGTCGCGCTGGGCCTGGAGCAGGTTGGCCGGGAGGCGCTCGGAGCGGTAGCCGTCGTAGTAGGCGAGCGCGGAACTGAAGGTCGGCACGCTGATGCCGTTCTCCACCGCAAGGGCCACGACCTTGCGCCAGTTGGTCTGCGCTTTCCGGATCGTCGTGTTGAAGTACGGATCGAGGAGGAGGTTCGCGAGCTTCGGGTCGCGGGCGTAGGCTTCGGTGATTTTTTGCAGGAAGGCCGCGCGGATGATGCAGCCGCCGCGCCAGATTTGCGCGATCTGGCCGAAGTTGAGCTTCCAGCCGTATTCCTTCTGCGCCTCGCGCATGAGCTGGAAGCCTTGCGCGTAGGAACAGATTTTCGCGCTGTAGAGGGCGTCGTGCACGGCTTCGACGAGAGCCTTTTGCGGGCCGGTGTGTTTTTTGGGTTTGGGGCCTTCGAGGAGTTTCGAGGCGGCGACGCGTTCTTCTTTCACGGCGGAGAGGCAGCGGGCGAAGACGGATTCGGCTATCGTCGGGGCGGGGACGCCCATGTCGAGCGCGTTGACCGAGGTCCACTTGCCGGTGCCTTTCTGGCCGGCGGTGTCGAGAACGATGTCAACAAAGGGTTTTTTCGTGATGGGGTCTTTTTGCCGGAGGATGTCGGCGGTGATTTCGACGAGGAAGCTGTCGAGCGCACCCTGGTTCCAGGTGGCGAAGATGTCGCCGATCTGCGGGGCCTTGAGGCCGAGGAGGCCTTCCAGCACGGCGTAGGCTTCACAGATCATCTGCATGTCGCCGTACTCGATGCCGTTGTGGACCATCTTGACGTAGTGGCCGGCGCCGTTCTCGCCGATGTACGTGGCGCAGGGCACGCCGCCCTTGACGGGTTTGCCGGGCGCGGCGCCGGGGAGGGGCTTGCCGGTCTTCCGGTCGACCTTGGCGGCGATGGCGTTCCAGATTTTTTCGAGTTCCTTGTAGGCGGCCTTGTCGCCGCCGGGCATGAGGGCGGGGCCGAAACGCGCGCCTTCCTCGCCGCCGGAGACGCCGGAGCCGATGAAGCGGAGGCCTTTTTCCTTGAGCTGCTTCTCGCGGCGGATGGTGTCCGTCCAGAGAGCGTTGCCGCCGTCGATGATGATGTCGTCCTTTTCGAGAAGGGGCACGAGGCCGTCGATGACGGCGTCGGTGGCTTTGCCGGCCTGCACGAGGATGATCATCTTGCGCGGGCGGGAGAGGGACTGGACAAACTCCTCAAGGGTTTTTGTTCCGACGAGTCTGCCGGGGGTGTCGGGGTGCTCCGCGACGAATTTGTCGGTCTTTTCGGTGGTGCGGTTGTAAACCGTGATCCGGAAGCCGTGATCGGCGATGTTGAGCGCGAGGTTTTGACCCATGACGGCCAGGCCGATGAGTCCGATGTCGGAGTGCGTTTTTGCCATAGTTGGTAAGCGAATGAGGGGGGGGAGTGTCAGGTCAGGCGGGCGCGGGAAACCAATCCGGAATTGTGCAGTCATTCTCATATTCTCATACGCAGCGCCGGGGGGAGGGGGGGGGAGGCGGCGGGCACGGATAAATCTGTTCCTCACGCTTCGGGTGTGTGGATCTGTCCGTCGTCGGCGGCGTCGCGCTGTTTTTCGCGGAGGAGGCGGAGGAGGGCGCGCAGGTCGCGGATGCCGCCCCAGAGGAACCAGACGATGGTGCCGGTGCCGACGACAGCGCTGAGGATGACCACAAAAAGCCAGTAGTTGGCCCACGTTCCCTTGCTGAATCCGATGGTCAGTCCGAGCACGGTGCCGGTAACGAAAATCAGCGTCCAGAGGCCGGTCCAGCCGAGTTTGAAGTAGTAGATGAAGTGGTCGCCCCGGGTGAAGTTGTTGGTGAAGCCGAGAAGTTTTTTCCAGCGGGGCAATCCTTCGAGGCGGGGCGCGCTTTCTTCGTTCCTGATGGCGTATTCGCCCCGGTGAAGCATGCGATCGAGGTTGAACGGTTTTTTGCAGGTGAGCAGGGAGACGATGACATAGCCGGCGATGCTCGCGCCGTAGGAGATCATGGCCAGCCATGCGCCGTTGACCGGGAACCCGGGCGCGAGGGCGACAAGGGCCGGGATGCGCGGCCAGGCGGCTTGTAACGAGATTCCAATGACTGCGACCAGGCATCCGGCGATCATGGCGGTCCAGGCGCCGGCGGTGGTGCCGCGCTTCCAGTAAAACCCGCCGACGATGGCCGCGCCGGAGCCGCCGAGATAGATGGTGCCGGTGAGCAGGAAATACATCAGGATGTAGTCGCGCAGGGGAAAATACGCGCTCCAGAAAAAAGCGAAGACGGCGACAAACACGATGGAGCCTCGAAGCAGAAAGAGGTGCGCCCGGGTGGAAAGCGGCGGTTTGTTTTTGCGGAAGGGCAGCACCACATCCTGCACAAAGATGGCGCCCCAGGAATGCAGGTAGGAGTCGTCGGTGGAGATGGCGGCCATCGCCATCGCCGCGGCGAGCAAACCGGTGACGCCCGCGGGCAGGAGTGTGACGAGGGTGATTGGCACGGTCATCTGTTTGGCGATTTGCGGTTCCCCGATTGCGCCGAGGGCGGTGTTGACCGTGGTCTGGATACCGGAGAAACCGGCGTGGTGCATGACGACCCAGGCTCCGATGGGCAGGATCATCATCATGAGGTAGGTGACGCCGTTGCGCCATTCGCCGAGCACACGGGCCATCTTGGCCTCATGCGGATTGCGGGCGGCGGCGTTGTAGCCCTGCGAACCTTGCCACCCCAGGCAGTTGTAAAACGCCTTGAACGCGAAGATGGCAAAAAACCAGAAATTGAAATCGCTGATTTTTGACTGGTCAAACGGGTCCAGCATGGATTCGCCGGGAGCGGTGGCGGAAAGCGCCTCGACCGTATCCGTCCATCCCACACGCCAGAAAATCGCGATCATCAGGACGAAAAAAACGATGTTCACAAACTGCGCCTGGAAAAAGTCGGTGACCATCACCGCGAGCATCCCGCCGAAAAACACCAGGGCGAGGGCGATCCCCAGGAAGACGGCCATGATTACCATGAGGGTGCTGAACAAAAATCCGCCGAGGACGAAGGTCCCGGGCAGGCCGCAGAAGTGAATGAAAAAGTTGGCGACGATGCCGGGAAACACGCCGTAGTTGAGAACACCGGACACCCAGCACATGATGCCGGAAAAGACGCGGAAGTTTTTCGAATAACGCATCTCGAAAAACTGCGCCATGGTGAGCGCGCGCGTCTCGCGGTAGCGGTAGGCGACCCATCCGCTCATGGCCACGACCATGGCAATGGGAGCGAGCATTTTCCCCCACCAGAAGGCGGCGAAACCGGCCTGGTAGAATTTCTCGAAATTGGCGACGAGGCTGGCGACGCCGAAGGCGGTCATGCCTTCGGCGAGGGTGAGCAGGTAGCGTCCCGCGCTGCGATTGCCGACCAGAAAGTCGGATACACTTCTGGTGTAGTTGCGCATCCAGACGGCAATGCCGGCAAGGACAGCCAGCGAGATGGCAACAATGCTCCAGTCGAGGAAGGATAAATTCATGAGAGAGAAAATTGAGCGGACCAGGCAGACCAGGGGGGGGAAGGGGGGGGGGTGGGGGAGGGAGGAAATTAAGATTTAAGAATTAAGAATGAAG
>JAISAX010000193.1 GCA_031266495.1 Opitutaceae bacterium | reverse complement strand
AGCAATACGGACGCATCCTGCTCCGCGCCTACGCCACGCGGGTATTTGAGTCGGACTACCAGGCGTATCCGGGAGTTGAATACGTCTATCGCAGCGGCGGCCCGCCCGACTGGACATTTCAGGGACAGGCCTCATGGAGTCACAAAGGCTGGAACACCGTGATGCGCGTGAACCACACCGGCGCGCGCCTGATCGCGCCCGCCGACGGCTCCGACAACGTCACCTACACAACGGTGAACTTCGACCTCAGCTACCAATTCCGGACGGCGATCGTCGGAAAGTTTGGCAAACGCCTCCGCATTGGCGTGGGCATCGCGAACTGTTTTGACGAAGACCCGCTCTACGCCGACACCATCGCCGGCTACCGCGGCGGCTCGCCGCTCGGCCGCCTCTACACCTGCTCCTTCACCCTGCCGATGTGAACAAGACGGCAAGGCGAGTCCTCGCCGCGTCACCGGATAACTGATATTACGCAACGCGCAGAGCCTCGGACGCGCAGGGCCTGACCTTGCGTCAGGCCGCGAATTACCAGTATGACTTCCCATGATGCCGGGCATTTCGCCGGGTTTTGGGTTCTGAAAACAGGAGCGGTTTCGTTGTGCAAAAGCAAACGTGACCCGCGGCATTCATTGGCGGGGAGTTTCACGCTCCCGCCGGCGGGGACGACACCGTGTTGCCTTCCAGGAACTCCGGCATAATGTAACGGACGCGGGCGGCGGTCAGGCTGCCGTTGAGCGCGGGCGCGATCATGCGCAGCAGCGTCCGGGCATACAGCCGCGTTTTGATGGTGTATCCGGACGGGCGGGGCAGCAGATAGTCGTGAAATGTCTCGCTGTAGCGGGAAATCACCGACACATCCCGCGGCACGTTGTAGCCGAGCTGACTGAGGCAACTGATGACCGTGAGGCAATGGAAGGGGGTGAGCACCAGCAGCGCGGTGGGAGGAGACTTTCGCATCATCATTTGACGCACGGCTTTCGCGGCGCCCTCAGCCGTGTCATCGCAGTGGCAGATCACTGGCGCGGCGTCCGCAAAGCCGGGGTGCGCGAACGCCTCCGAGAAACCGGCCTCGCTGCAAATGTCGCCGGCCGCCTGCGAGTGCCTGGCGAGCAGCGCAATGCGGCGGTGCCCGCGCCGCAGGAACAGGCTGGCGGCGTGGCGGCAGGCTGCGCGATAATCCACGTCGCAACCGGGCAGCTCGATCCCCTCGTGGACCGATCCCGCCACGACGCACGGGATGGCGTTTTTCTGAAACCACGCCTGCACGTCCCTGTTCACACTGAGCAGTATCCAGCACGGATGCGGATGCTGCCGCACGAGCTTTTTCAGCGCGGGCGCCGGGTTGCGCCGGGCATAGTTCTGCCCGGAGAACAGGTGCAGATGACTGCCGCGCGCGGCCAGCATCGCGCGAAGCTGGTCAACCCAGAGGATGATTGAGGGCAGGAGGTGATGCAGCTCGCTGCTCACGAGCAGTGCGACGTCGCTGCCGGCGCCGGAGGCATTTTTCCGGCGGCGGATGATTTTGTTGCCCACCCTTTCCTCGGCGGCGATGACGCCGTCCCTGCGCAACTGTCCCAGCGCGGCCCGCACCGTGATGCGGCTGACCTGGAGCATTTCGCACAGCGCCCTTTCCGCCGGCAGCCACGCTTTCCATGCGCCCTGATCAATCTGCCCGCGCAGGATTTCCGCGGTCTGAAGTTCCAGTGTTCTTTTTTGAGGAAGGGCGATCATGGGCGTGGACGGTTGGGTGAAATGGAAGCCCGGCATCATCCGGCGCGCGGCATGGTTTGCAAAACATTTTTTGGTTTTTGGTCATGAAATAATACCAGAAGATTATTCTTTCTGCCGGCGCTCCGCGTTGCATTCATTGGCGCACGTCATGACACCGGACGCCAGTCTCAAGCCGCCAGATTTCCCGCCTTCCACCTTCCGCCTCCGCCTTCCACTTCCCGCTTCCCACCGCCCTCGCTTCCCGCCCTTCACTCGCAAACATCCCGCCGCTTTGCCCGCGTCCGCGCAGCCATTGCGGACTTCCCAATTACGGCCTGCCAATTCCGCAAATTTTGCCATCCGCCATCATGAAAAAAACAACCGTTCTCCTCACCCTCCTGCTCGCTGCTTCCGCGCTCGCGCAAAGCACGAATGCCATCCAACCCGTCCCGGCCTTCGCACAGGCGCGCATCGCCGCCGTCCAAGTCCTCGTCTCCCCCGACCGGCCCGACTGGACTTGCGCCGTTGGCGAAAAAGTAAAGTTCACCATCACTGTCCTCGCCGACAATCTGCCGCTCAAGGATGCCGTTGTCTCCTTCAAAATCGGCCCCGAGCAAATGCCCGCCAGTATCGGGAAAGACAAGATTCCCATCCCCGCCACCGGACTCGTCATTGACGCCGGCACTTTGTCACACCCCGGCTTTCTCCGCTGCACCGCCACCACCACCATCGCCGGAAAAACCTGCAAGGGAGCCGCCACCATCGCCTTCTCGCCGGAAAAAATCCAACCCACACAAACCAACCCCGATGACTTCGACGCCTTCTGGGATGCCGCCAGGGCCGACCTCGCCAAAATCCCTGTCGAAGCCATCCGCACGCTCCTCCCTGAGCACTGCACCGACACCGTCAACGTCTGGCACGTTGCCATTCACAACATCAGAATGCCTCCCCACCCCAGCCGCATCCATGGCATCCTCTGCGAGCCGAAGACGCCCGGCAAATACCCCGCCGTCCTCCGCGTCCCGGGCGCCGGCGTCCGCGGCTATCTGCCCGCCAGCGTTGACGCCGCCCTCGCCGCGCGCGGTTTCATCACCCTCACCATCGGCATTCACGGCATCCCCGTCAACATGCCCGCCAGCGTCTACCAGTCCCTCGCCGCCATTCTCTCCAACTATAATTCCATCAACCTCGACAACCGCGACACCTACTACTACCGCCGCGTCTATCTCGGCTGTGTCCGTGCCAACGACTACCTCGTTTCCCTCCCGAATTGGGAC
>JAISAX010000178.1 GCA_031266495.1 Opitutaceae bacterium | reverse complement strand
CAGATGAGCAGACTGAGTATCAGATAAATGATCGGCAGAGTTTTCAAAGATTTTTAGGGTTACATTTAGGGAGCACCGTTCCTGATTACAGTAGTATTTGGAGATATAGAGAGCAATTGGGCGATGCGGGAGTTGTCAAGGGATTATTTGATTTGTTTACAAAAAAAATGGAAGAGCAAGGAGTAATCACGAAGGTCGGGACGATAATCGATGCGAGTTTTGTTGAGGTTCCGAGACAACGTAACAGCAAGGAAGAGAATGAGATGATAAAAAAAGGAGAGATTCCTGATGAATGGAAATCAAATCCGGCCAAATTAAGACAGAAAGATGTGGATGCCAGATGGGTGAAGAAAAATGAAGTGAGGTATTATGGCTATAAAGATCACGATGTGGTGGATGCGGACAGCAAAATGATACGAGATTACAAGGGGACGTCTGCTGAGGTTCATGACTCTACAGTGACCTTTGACTTGATAAATGAAAAGAACAGGAATGAGAATCTTTTGGCAGATTCTGCTTACAAGAATAAAGACTGCGACAAACGATTAACCGAATTGGAAATAAATAATTATATCAATGAGAGAGCCTACCGGAATCGCCCGCTTACAGAATTTCAGAAGCAATTCAACAAGGCAAAGTCTGCAATAAGGTGCCGGATTGAACATGTTTTTGGACATATAGAAAACAGCATGGGGGGACCGGGTTTTGAATATATTGGAATTAAGCGAATCCAGGCAGCCATCGGTTTGCGTAATCTGACCTACAACTTCGTGCGTTACGTGCAATTGATCAAATCAGGACGGACCCCTGCCCCATCTTTCTGATGGGGAAAGGGGAAATTGTGTAACAATATCTAAAACAACAAGAAAACACCACAAGAAATCTCCAAAGATAATGAGTTTCATTTGATTATATGGATTTTTAATGATTTCCCGTCCTCGATTTTTGGAGCGTTTTCAAAAAAATGAGTTTTTCAAACTGCCCATAAGTCGACTTCCCTCGGACGTGTTTTCTTCCGGGAATTCTCCAAAAGTCCCCGAATCAAATTGAATTATCCGATACTTATATCACTTGGATAAGCCTCATGCATAATTCGGAAATCATGATTTTGTCTGGAAAAATATCAAGAAAATGTATATTTTTTCGACCGAAAATATCATCATATATAGCAATAAGTTATGCATTTATCCCATTTGATTTAATTTTAAACACGTTCTCACGCCCTCCAATACCTCCATTCTTGGGCTTCTGCGTACCATCAGCTGGTAATCCCAGTTTCTGATAATTTCGGCCCCAAATTGATATCTGCGAGATTCGATCATGTGGAGCAACGAGAATGTGCCCCCGTCAAGTCGCATTTGCGGAACTACGACAAAATTTCTGATTCGTTATACGTAACGAAAGGCAGGTTTGCAGTGCGTCCCGTGAGCAGAATCAAATCCAGCACACGAAAATTTTATCCGCCACTGATTCCAACTTGCGAACGAATTGGCGTTAGGGACACGGCCAAAAATAAATCAGCAAATTCGCTTGGCCTTGAAGCGGCAGGAGGGGGATTGATGCAGCGGGATGAATCGCCGCACTCCATGACAAGTCGAATGCAAGTTGGATATTACTCACTGATATTACGCGGAGCCGGAGCGGCGGCATTCCTGCCGCTGCGACGAGGCGCGAAGCGCCTCGCCCCTTGCCTCTCCGCCGCAAGCCCCACCCCCCCCCCCCCAGCCTCTCGAACCGGCGACGCTTCGCGTCGTCGCAGCGGTCTGGAGACCGCCGCTCCGGCCGCTCCGGCTTCCGCCTGCGTAACTTCAGTTACTCAAGAATCCCGTAGCCTTGGCAGTCGGGCTCGAAGACGGCTCCGTCGTGCCAGCGAAGGATTCGGATGCGGCGCTGCCAGCGATCCGGACGGATGTTGTCGTCTTCGTTCAGGTGAAATGCAAACCGGAGTAGTTGTTTTCCGGATTCTGTGTCAGTTCCTGTGTCGCTGGTATTCCGATACGAGATACCGAGGCGATCAAAGGGGATGTAAAATTCATAGCGGGTTAGGCCTGGTCGCGTGGCTCCGTTTTCTGTAACCGGATTGACGCGTCCGATGCGCAGGGGGACGTCCCAATGGCCCAGCCATTTGTTGTTCGGACTCCGGTTGCACCAGATTACCGTTTCTCCGGAATCGCGAAGCCCGGCGAGAAAACTTGTAACTCCGTCCCTCCCTGCAATGGAGATGTTGATGCTGTCTCCCCGATCGAGGCGCGAGGGGTAGGAGGTTTGCACGTGTTTGTCGTCCGTGACGTCGAAGCGGAAGAATAGTCCCTTGCCGTCGTGCGCAATGCGGGTTTCGGCGGAGAGATCGGTTTCGCCTCCCCAGGCGGGGACGCTGGGGTCGAAAACGAAATCCGTTACTTGAGAGGCTTGGTTGAGTCGGATGGGTACCTGGGTGGAAATCGTCCTGGCTCCGGCTGGGTCGAAAGGGGTTTGGTGGATTCGTGGAACGGGATACGCCGAGACCACGAGAATCGGCATTTCGATGGAGTTGGTGGTGGCGCCGGGGAGACGAGTATCTGTCCGCGGCTCCTGTTGGCGAGTTTCAGGCGTCCAGGAAATCGTCAGCGTCAGTTGCTGCGCTTCGGTCCGGGCCTCTGCCTCTCCCGTGGATTGGACGGATAGGGGGGAGATTGTTGCCGTGGTTTTCAGGTGTTCGGCTTGTTTGAGGACAAAGTTTTGGCGCCAAACGAATTCGCCTGCCTGGGTTTTTAGCATGATTTCGCCTGATGCCGCCCGCTTTTGCGGTTCCGAAAATATCAGTGGAAACGTGGATGGTGTTGACGTGTTGGCGTGGAGCGATGGCGGGACTTGCGCGAATATCTCGTCCGTTGTGGCTGGCTGCAGTTTTTCCGCACTGCTGGTGATCAGGTAGAGAGGTTCTTTGCCCACGGGAACAAACAGCAGGTTGTCGTTGAAAATCGTTGGCGTTGTGGAGCGGCCATAGAGGTCTTGTATCCGGATTGTCTGTCCATGGCTTGTTTTGAGCCAGAGTTGTGCCGCGGCTTCGCCTGCTGTGGCCCAGCAAACATGCACGGCTTTGCCGTCTTCCCGGAGGAAGCGGAGGATACGCACTCCGGGTCGCAGATCGTCGCATTCTCCGTCGGGTGTGGTGTTGGCGAGTTGGCGGATGAGTTCGTTGCAGGCGACAAGGGAGGGCTTGACCCGATTGTCTGTCGTGACGAGTCCGAAGGAGTCGTCGGCTTCGGCGTCCATGTCCCAGTAGTCTTGCAGGGTGAACCAGGTGTAGAGTTCGCTGGTGGGGCGGGATTTGGCGTAGCTTACTTTTTTGACGAGTGTGATGGCTTGTTCATGGCGTCCTGTCGGATTGTATCCGCTGCGCGAACCGGTTTCGGAATTCAATATCCTCTTTTCGATACCCGCCTCGCGCAGCCAGCCTTCGATCTGCAGTTGTTTTTTCTCGTAGTTGTCGAGTTCTCCATGCGCATGAAAAGCGACAACGTCGTAATTGTCCTTCTTGTCGATGATCGTGCCGCGAACCAGGCCGGTGATTTCGTCCTTCAGCGTGAGGCCACCTGTAGTCAGAGGGGTTCTCGAGTTGGTCGAGCGAAAGCCGCGGCTGAAAACATCGAACATCTTCAGGTAATCGTCACGGGAACCGTGAAAGAAGCCATGCCCGGCGCCGGGGCCTCCGGAATCCGGTTCGTTCCAGAACTGCACGTATTTGATTTCCGGATTCTCCAGGACAAATTTCCCGAATTCGGCGGCATGTTTCTCAAACCTGGCGTAATCGTTGGGGGGAGTGCGTCCGTCATTGGACCTGGTGCGAAGCCATGGAGGAAGCTCCATGAAGGTAAAGAGCACATCGATGCCGGCGGCGCGGTGCTCGGCAAGGAGCGTGCGCCAGCCGTCGAGACTCCACAGGCCTTCGCGGGGTTCCAGGCGACCGGGGACGTTGAAACGGTTCATGTCCGCTCCCAGTTGCCTGAGCCATTGCATGTGCAGAAGGCGTTCACCTTCCCCCTCCCATGGCGAGAGATCCTGCACGCCGAACCACATGGGGTGTTTGTTGAATCGTCCGCCGTTGGGGACAAAAACGCCAAAGGTGTCGTCGTAGCCAGCCCGGGCGGGGCCGGATGCAGAACCGGACCGGACCCGGTCCGCGATGACTTCCGCACTGTAGGCTCCGACCGGAAGCGGACCGAGGTTAAAGCTCGCAACGGCCTCTCCGTGCGCAGGGAGTTCAAGATCGGTTACGAAGCTGCCGTTGTCGCGGCGGGCGAATCCGGCGGTGCGGACCGGCGTGCCTTTGGCGGTCATGATCCTGGCCGTCACGTGAATGCGACAGGGGACGGGAAGCGCGTTCAGGATGCGATAACGGAGGACAACGTCGTTCCCGGGAGCGTAGTTTATCTTCTCATACACCGGACGAATGTCCAGTTGACGATCCTCGTCGAATGCTCCCGTGAATGCGAGGTCGTCAACAAAAACGCGGGCATTTTGCACTGCGGTTTCGGTCTCCATCACGAAGCGCTGCATCACGAGGGGAAGCTGGATCCGGTCCCAGCCCGACACGGTCTGCCCGTTGAGTTCGAGACGATACAGACGCCAGGTGTCACCGGATACGGGAACCGGCCGGGTGGAAAACTGGCGGCGTCCGGCATCCAGCAGGACAAAGGAAAAACGGACGGGCAGCCCCTGCGAATTGGCCATGAACTCGATGCCGTCGGGTCTGGCGACAGGGAGTTGTGAAATCCTGACGCGTTCGAAAGAGAAGCGGTAGGGGGAAGGAGCGCCTTTCTCGATGGAGAAAAACAACTCGCCCACATAAGAGCCATGGCAGCGTTCACGGGTGGACCCGCCGAAGCTGGAGCCGGCGGAAAACCAGGTGGCCGGATCCTGTCCGCGGCCTTCCCTCTGTCGCCAGGTACTGACGTCCTCGAAATCGTCAATGATCCTCTTCTGTCCTGAATTTTCGGTGACAGCGCCCGGCGCCGGTGCCGCGAGAGAAAGAATCGACGAAAGACAAAACAGGCGGAACGGGGCGAGGACAGGATGCGAATGGAGAAACATGGCGTTACTTTTGCCCGGTCACGTCGAACAGAATCTGGAAGAAATTTTCGGCGTTATCGATCCGGGTGAAGTTCCAGAGGACGCCGGCCCGGCCAAAGTCCTGATGACCTTTCTGGCCTTTGCCGAGATAGCTGCCGACAAGGGGCTGACTGGAGGTGAGGACGACACGGTAATAAACCACCGGGGAAGGCGCGTCGAGTTTCACCGGGAGAGTCGCGAGCAGGGTATCGCCCTTGAAGTCAGGCGAGGGAGCCAGCTCGTTGAGGGGCTTCCATTCGCCTTCGTCGCCGATGCGGTAAAACGACCGGAATCCACAGGAACTCCGCTTGTCATGGGCAGGGCCATCGGCTTCGCGGCGCACGACTTCGCGGACGCGAAAAGCGGTGGCCGCATGACCCGTCCGGGAAAAATCGAATTTGTAAACGATCTCTCCCCGCGTGGTGCCCTGCTTGAGCCAGACAAAGCTCCAGTTTGCTCCGGTCACGCGAATGTTGGAAAAGGAGAAACAGTCATCAAGAAGCTTGTTGCCCGAGGGAATCCACTCCCAGTCGGGAAGCTTTCCCGAACTCGGGACGGCGGTCTTCATGTCGCCGTGGTCGAGCTTGTAGAGGTATTTCCCGTTGTGGATGTCGGAAGGCTTGATGGCGAGGCTGGCACGGACGGCGGAGGGGGCCGCCGCCGCGAACGCCAGGAGTGCGAATGACAGGAGAGCGGATCGAATACGGATACGAACGTGAGTCATGGATGGAGGGAGAATCAGGTTGTCAGGAAAAAAACATTACGTGCGACGGGGGCGAAGCGCCGTTGCCACCAGCAGTCCACATGCGCCGAGGATCATCGCAACGGTCGAGGGTTCGGGAACGGCAGTCAGGTTGAAGCCGATGCCGAAGGGCGTGGCGGCTTCGATGTTTTGCACGTAACCGAACTGCATCGCCCTCGGAACGCTGTAACTGGTGGCCGTAATGGATCGGGATGACGCCAGCTCGACTTTGTAATAAATGACAGAGGCGTCAACAGATTCACCGGCAGAATCGGGAACAGTCGTTATGGATGTTTCCGCTTTGTATGCAGTCACATTTCCGGAGGTGTTAATTTGTACCCAACTGCCGTCCTTTCCTGTCAGGCTGTAAAATGAAGTGTAAGAAAAAGTAGCCCCGGTATTCGCTGTAAAATCGAAGCGCCAGGGTTCGATCACCGTGAAGTTGGCAATGGCATAGCCACTGCTGCTGAAGTCGAATTTGTAGGTGAATGAGGCCGTTGTTGTTTCATCGGCCATGCCCAGCGTGGCGCGTAATGTCCCCCCGGAAGAGCCGTTGTTTGTCTTGTAGGCAACTACATTGAGGGAGCTTTCAACGTCGTTGAAAAACTTGTTGCCGCCGGTGGCGGACGTATTTTCGGCGGCGCTCATTCCCTGGATCAGATCGTCGTAGGAAAGCGAATACGACCAGGAGCCGTTGGCAACGGAGCCGGAATCAATGACGACCGCCCGCAGGCTGGCGGAGGCAGTGAGAAGAATCGACGCGAGGCCGATGGGGAGCATGTGTTTCATGGTGTTGTAGTGATT
>JAISAX010000155.1 GCA_031266495.1 Opitutaceae bacterium | reverse complement strand
GTAGGGGCGCACCTCACGTGCGCCCGTTGACGTTGATGAACATCGGCGCCTCATCCTGCGAGCACGCGCTGGCGAATTACCGGGCGGAGTTCAACCAGCCCTCCGCAACCTATGTTCCGGTCGAGGGCGAGGGCGGCTACGGCACGGCGGGCGGGCATTGGGACGAGGTTTATCTTGGCGCGAACAATACCGGGTTCATCAGCAACCTGACCGGGCAGGACATGCGTTACGAGTTGATGACGGGTTGGGCGAATTCCCCGATGTTTTTGAGTTCCGTGACGCTCGGCGCATTGGAAGATCTCGGCTATATCGTCAATTACGATGTGTTGAACATGGTCCCCGAACCCGCCGTGCATGCGACGCTGGCCGGTGTAGTGCTGCTGGCTTACGCCGCGCTGCGTCGCCGTCGCGTCTGAGCCTTTCCCGGACGCAGGGCATGTGCGCAAGGCGGCAGCGGCAGCGGGGGGGGAGGGGAGGGGAGGGGAGGCAGGCAGATCAATCCAGTCAGTGTCAGTCCAGCCAGTAGAAGTTCATGCTGTGCGGGGCGAGTTTGACGGGGGTGGTGAAGGGCGTGGCGGGGGCGGCGGTTGCAGCGCGCTGGTAGCGGCGGAGTCCGTCGGCGCCCACCGAGGCGACCTTCCAGTCGCCGGTCTGCGCGGGCAATTGAGTGAGGGTAACGGTTTGCTCGCCGTTGGTGCGGTTGACGAGGACGAAAGCGGGGCGACCCTCGTGTCCGTCGGCCACGGCAAAGGGGACGACGGCTTTGTCCGCGCTCGTAGTGACGGCGGCAGGACGTCCGGAGAGCATGCGATTGAAATAATGATACACATAGGCGCCGGGACGGAGGTCTCCTCGCTGGTCCATCTTGCCATAGACGCGGTCCATGGAGTGCCAGGCGTTGGTGGCGGTGAGGCCGGGGACGCGTGTGTAGGCGATGAGGGAGAGGGCGTCGAAAACCGCGCCCTTGTTGTTGGCCATGCGGGGCTCGGGCACGCGCCAACTGTAGCAGATGTTGAATTCGTTGAGGTGATATTCGATGACTTTGCCATTCATCACGGCATTGATCCGGCGGATGAGGTTCCCTGCGTCGTCGGCCATGACGAAGGCCTTTTCGTAGATGACCTGGTCGGGCTCGGTGTTGTTGCCGGTGGCGTAGTGGTGAAAGGAGAAGAAATCGAGCTGGTCGCGCGTCAGGCGGGCGAACTCGATGAGGGGCTCCTTGGGCAGGGGGCTGCAGGCGGCGGGACCTCCGATCCTGACGGCGGGATCGACGGCGCGGATGGCGGCAGCGGTTTTGTTGTAAACGCGGGCGAGGGCGGCGACGTCGGGCTTGTTGTCTTTGCGAGGTTTGCGCCAGTAGGAGAAATCTTTCTCGTTGGTGATTTCCCAATACCGGATGCCTTCCTTCATTTCGATGTTCACGAAACGGACGAGGTCGGCGTAGAGGCGGGCGAAGTCGTCGATGCGGTCGGGGTCGAGGCGTCCGTCCTCGTCGGCGTCCTGGGAGGCGGGCCAGATGTTGACGTTGTGCATGCGGAGCGTGCCGGGGAGGGGGGGGCGGCTTGCCTCGAAGGTGGCGCGCACTTTCGCGTAGTCCCAAGTGACCTTGCCGTCGGCGGTTTCGACGAACAGGGAGCGCGCAAGGGAGGAACTGTGCTGGCGGATGAGCGGCGGTCTCATGAGGGCGATGCCGGCTTCCCAGACGGGGTCGGGCACGCGCCGGAGGCCGTTGAGCGAATACAGTAGAGGGGAAACGCGTTCGCTGGTTTTGCCCCAATTGATCGAGACGGTGGCTTCGCCGGGTTCGGAGGACTCTTCGGGCGCGACAACGGTGGCGAGCACGGTGGCGTTGGCGGCGTCGGGCGCATCGGCGTTGTCCGGCGGCTGCGGCGCGGGTTGAACGGGCTGGACAGGTTTGGCCGGGTTGGTCGCGACGTTAGTCTCGCTGGCAGGTTTCCAGCCGGTGCCGGCGGTGACGACGAGGGCATCAATGCCGCTGGTCTCGGTGAATTTGGTGTCGTTGACGAACCAGATCTGTTCGCCCAGTTCCGCGCGCGGATAGCTGCCGGCCAGACGCCAACCGAAGTTTTTCGGGTTGCGCTGCCAGTTCCACGGGAAGCTGACGGTTTTGCCGTCGCGCCGGGTCTTCATTTGCAGGGCGAGGTTGCGATAGCGCACCCACACGTGGAGCGTATCGCCTTCGGCAGGCAGAGGGGCGCGGGCGATGGTCTGGTATTTCTCACGCGGTGACACGCAGGCACCGCCGAGCGCGGCGGAGTTTTGTCGGGTATCGACCTTGAGACCGGCGGCGAGGTCCGCGCCGACGATTACGACCGTGCGCGGCGAGGGGGCGGGCAGCGGAGAGGCGGTGGCGAGGCAGGCAAACAGGCCAGCCGTCACCGCAAGGAGGAGGCGGGGGAGGATCATGGGAGGAAAATCAGTTTCAGCGCGTGCGGCGGCGGAGGACAAGGCCGAGGACGAGTGCCAGAACAGCCACAAGGGCTGCGGTGACGGAGGGCTCGGGGATGGCGGCGGCGTAGAGTTCGCCGGTGGCGCTGTCGAACAGGGCTGCGCCGTGGCCGGCGAAGACCACGCGGGAGAGGGCGGTGTCGTCCCAGTCGGAGCCGTCGGTGAAGCGGATGGAGGCGCCTTCGCCCCAGCCGGTGATGGTGAGCGTGCCGGCGATGGACGAGAGGTTGGCGAAGGTGAGCGTGCCGGCCAGCCCGGCAAAGTCGATCGTGCCGCCGGCCACGCCGACGGCGAGGGCACCGAGCGCTTCGGTGGACGCACCGGCCTTGAACAGGCCACCCGCGAAGACCAGGGTGGTGGCGTCGTTGATCTGGTTGGACACGACGAGACGCAGGGTACCCGGAGTGTTGATCGTGACGGAGCCGCCGGCGATGGCGTCCACGCCGGCGGTCTTGGCGAGTTCGAGCGTGCCGTCGATCTCGACGGGAGTCACGCTGGTGTTGGCCCCGGCGCCGGAAAAGCGGACGATGCCGTCTCCGTCGATCAGCACCCTGGTGCCGCTGGCGGAGGCGATGCTGTCGATGATGGTTCCGCTGAGCGCGAGGGTGTTGCCGGCGGCGGCCTGGAGGCGGTAGGTGTTGTTGGCTCCTGCTCCGGTTTGGTTGAAGCGAACCACGCCGCTATAGGTCGCGGTGCCCGTGCCGGCGAAATCCGCGCCAAAGGTGAGAGTCTTGCCGGCTGCCCCGTCGCCGCGAAACTGGAGGGAGGCCGCACCCACGGTGAGTCCGGCTTTCGACAGGTAGATCTCGCTGCCATTACCAACAAGCTGGAGCGCGATGCCCGATGTCCCCGTGGCGCGGTGGAGATTGATGCGGCCGCCGTTGGCTTGATAGTTGTTGGTGCCATTCGTGCTCCCCGTATCGTAGTTAATCGTGGCTCCTCCTGTCGCGATCAAGTTGGTGAACAAGGTGAAGCTGCTGAACGAGCCGGTAAAGTTGACGACCCCGCCGCCTGTGATGGTGAAGTTGCCACCGGTTGCGGCTCCTGTTGCCTTGCCGATCGTGGAGGCAAACGTGAGCGAACTGCCGGCACTTACATTGAGTTGGGTGGCGCCGACAAAATTCACCCTCGTGGAAAAGGTCTGGAGGTTCCCCGACGCGTTTGAAATCGTCGCGCCGCCGGAGTTGATTCTGTTTAGCGTGAGTGCCTCGCCGGAAAAGGTATAACTGCCCGCGCCTGCGACGAACTCCAGGCTGTCGAGGGTGGTGGCCGTGCCGATGGAAATTTCGTCGTTGGCCACGTCGGCGTCGAAGCGGGCGATGTCGGTAGCCGCCGTGCCCGGAGGCGCACCGGTGCCCGTCCAGTTGGCGGCTTCGGACCAGTCGCCGTTGACTGAACCGGTCCAGACAAGCGTGTTCTGCGCATGGACGACAGACAGCATGGCGAGACCTGGAGTTGCGAACAGAAGGAGAAGGAAGCGTATGGTTTTCATGATATGGATACGAGTTCGGGAGTGACGGGTGCAGCGTTTGGCGATGTTGAGAAAAACCGGCGGGACGCGGCGAACGCATCCCGGACGGAGGAAAAACCGAAGCTAACGTCACGAAGGGTTGCGTCCATCACCGCGTTCCGCTCACTGGTGCGGAATAATTTGTTTTTCCCCCAATGCCGTCCTCTTCCGTCACGCCGCCTCCCGCCTCGCCTCCCGCCTTGCCTCCCCCTCCCCCCCCTACGCTTCGGCAGGTCGCCGCGGCCGCCGGCGTGCATCACACGACGCTGAGCCGTGCGCTGCGCGGGCATCCCGATGTCTCGAAGGCGAAGGCGGAGGAATTGCGCGCACTGGCGGAAAAAATGGGCTACGTGCCCGACCCGATGCTCCGCGCCCTGGCCGCCTACCGCACCGGTCGCAGGCCGGCGGCGTTTCACTCGGTCATCGCGTGGCTCAACCCGAGCGTGCGGCGCGCGGACTGGAAACAGGTGCGGACGTACCGGAACTATTTCGAGTCGGCGGCCCAACGGGCGAAGGAGTTGGGATTCCAGCTTGAGGAGGTCTCGCTGCCGGATGTAGGCGCGGGCGCGGCGCGCGTGGTTTCCACTCTCAACGCGCGCAACATCACGGGCATGATCGTGGGGCCTGTACCGACGATCGGACTACAACTGGACATGATCGACTGGCAGCAGTTTTCCGCCGTGCGCGTGGGCGAATCGCTCAGCGTGCCGCGCCTGCACGCCATCACGGCGCATCATTCCAACGGTATGTTCACCGTGATGCGGGAACTGGCCGCGCGCGGGTATCGAAGACCGGGATTGTTCATGTCGCGTCACATGGACGAGCGTTCGGGGCGCCGCTGGTCAGCGGCGTTTTTGAGGGAACAGCTCGAATTTTCGTCCGCCAGGAATCGTCTGCCGCCGTGCCTTTTCCCGAGCGTGACGGCCAACATGAGGGAGTTGACGGAGTGGGTCAAAATACGCCGGCCCGATGTCGTGATTGCCATCGGCGAAGAGGCTTTGTTGCCGACGTTGCGCGAACGGGCCGGGTTTCGCGTGCCCGAGGATATCGGACTGGCCGTGCTGGTGCAGTCGCCGTTCGAGGGAGAATCTCTCAGCGGGCTGGCTGAAAACAACGCCGAGGTGGGGCGCACGGCCATCGACCAGGTGGTGGCGATGATGAATCGTCAGGAACGCGGCGTGCCGCGCTTCCCGCAAACATTGCGCATCGATAACCGGTGGATCGATGGCGGGACGTTGCGCGCGCCTTTGTCATCCGGGTAGTTTTTATGTGAATACCGGTTGCCCGTCCCGACGATCGATGCAGTCGGGCATTGTTATTCCATCGTCCTCTGGATGTGCCTGTATTTCAATTCGCCGACCGCCAGGGACCTGGCGTGCCCGTCGGCAAAAGCGACATGCGTTTTGCCGTTATGGCGCCATGCGATGCGTGCGGCGCCATCCGCCGTCTGGTCGGGAATCGGATCATCCAGTGCGTTGCCGGATTTGACGGGGCCGTGGGCCTTGTCGTTGTAAAATCCCCAATCGCTGACGTTGTTGCCGTTGACCGTGCCGTCCGTCACGATAACGGCCTGAGAGGGGGTGCGGATGTCGGCGACTTTTTTGCGGGATGCGGTTGGTTTTTCCTGCGGCATGAGCAGGGAGTTTGCGATGTAGCTGCTGCGTCCGACGGTGGTGGCGTCCTTGGGCGGTGGAACCGACGGGCAAAGGAAGATGCCCACCCCCGGCTTGCTGTTGCCGCCATAGCCCGCGAGGTATTTGTTGAGATACAGATGCCAATAGGCGCTGTAGCCGCTGTTGGTGCCCCAGGGCAGCAATCCCTTTTCGTCTTCGGCGCAGAGCACAGCCGCCAGGCCGATCTGGCGGAGGTTGGAAATGCACTGCGCCGCCCGCGCCGACTGCCGGACCCGGCTGACGGTGGGCACCATGATCGCCGCCAGAATGCCAATGATGGTGATGACGGTGAGCAATTCGATCAGCGTGAAGCCGGACTCCTCCGGATGAATAGTGCGGCGGGAAACAGAACGCAGGTGGTAGTTGGATTTTTTGCAGGGAGAGTTCATAGAGCATACAGGGAATGGTGAACGAAATTCCATGCATACATAAGTTCATCGCGCAAAAAGCGTCCAGCAATGTGCTCCGCTCACTGGTGCGGGATTTCAGAGCAGCTCTGCCCCTGTCGTTCGCGGTCCCGTCCGTGCCGCAGCGGACGGGACCGCAAACGACAGGGACGGGGGGATTCGGCGGCGTATTCGGGCGGCTATACCGGGG
>JAISAX010000003.1 GCA_031266495.1 Opitutaceae bacterium | reverse complement strand
CCCCCCCCCCCCGTTTCCGCCCCTCCCGATAAATCGGCTCCACAAACGGAAAACGGGACGCCAGGATCCACGCATGATCGCAACCATGCGAAAGCTGCAACTGACCGAAAAAGAGATGCGGGAACTGGAGCGAACCGCCGACGCGCCCGGGACTCCGCCGCATGTGGCCACGCGTTGCCGCATCATCCTGCTCAAGTCGCAACGGCTGCGCTCGGACATGGCCGTCGCGGCAGAGGTGGGGGCGAGCCTCCGCATCTGCCGCGTGTGGCGGTTGCGTTACCAGCAGGACGGAGCCGAGGGCCTGTGGCACAACTTCCGACCGAAGGCGCCGAAGCCGCCAAAGCGGACAGGCGCGGTAGCCCGGTTCGGGGTGCCTCATCCGGCACTGCCGCGGCCCACTCCCGTGCCGGTCGTCGCCGGACCCGAACGGCTCGATGTGGCGGGCGCGTACCTGAGCCCGCAGGGCCATGTGGTGGTGGCGAGTGTGGATACCAGGGACATGATCCAGGCTCCGGATCTGACCCGCCCTGCCCCGCCGTTCAGGGGCCACTTCCGCGAGACGATCAATCGTGGCTATCTGCGACATAGCCTCGCCACGCTGTCCGCCGCACTCAACCAGGCCACGGGCGCGCTGCAGGGACCGGCCGCCTCCGCCTCCGCGCCCGCGCCCTCCGGTACCGGGTTTCTGCAATTCCTGCAACATCTGGACGAGGTCTGGCGCAAAACCCATCTGGGCAGCACGGCCAAACTGCACCTGATCGGCTGCGGATTCCGTGTCCACAACAGTGTGAGGCAATGGCTGGCCGATCATCCCCGCATCATCCTGCATCTCCACCCGGCCCGCGCCGGCTGGCCGGGCGTGGCCGAGCGCTGGTTCAGGGAACGCGCCGAAAGGCCCGTCCGGCGCGGCTCCCTCCTCGGCGTCCCCGATCTGGCGACCGCCGTCGAACGCCTCACCGCGGACCCCGAGCGCAAGCCCGGGCCGTTTGTCTGGACCATCGGAGCCAGGGACATCAAGGCCCGGCTCACCCGCGGCCGCCGTCGCCTGGAGGAGATCCGGGCGAACGCTCCGGGAGGAATATGAGGAAGCTCCTTCTATACTGAAGGCTGATGCACTGTAAATGGACGTGCAAGGCGAGGGATTTGAAGGCGAACACCATCGGCAAGCAACCGGCTCTGGATCGAAAAGGCATCCACATCGGAAAAAACTGTCCGGGATTCTCTTGTGGCGATTGCCGCCGCCGTGCCCGCGGCCTGTCCGGTGAGCATGCAGGTGCCTTGTATCCGCGTGCTTGAATGAGCTACATGATCGGCGGATATACAACGACCCGCCACAAGCAGATTATTGATTGTTTTGGGCAGCAGGCTGCGCCACGGGATGTCATAAAAATCTCCCTTGATCGCCCCGCCAATGGCGCCGCGTTGCCCGCGCGGATCGTGAATGTCTATGATATAGGAACCGTGGGCAATGACATCCTCGAAAGGCACACACATCACCGCCTCGCGTCCGGTCAATACATGCCGTCCGATGAGCCGACGGGTTTCGCGCACACCCAATACCGAACCTGTTTCACGCAAAAAAGCATTTTCAAAACCAGGGACAAAGCGCTTCAGGAAATCGACGAGATGGAGGGTTTGTTGTTGTGCGATGACTTCGCCATTGGACAACTGCAAGGCATCGGTTCCGTCAATGCCGGTGACACGGGTCATGTTTACAACAACCTCCCCCGGATGCCGTGTCTTGAAAAACAGCACACGTTTCTGGGGCAAAGGGATGTCATCGCTGCCGTCCTTTATGACAAAACCCGGCGTGTTTGCATACGGCAGCCGCAGAAATGCCTCCCGCGCAAGGCCCAGGTCGGAGAAACGCAGGCGTTTGTTTATAAACACCCCGGCGCGTTCCTCGTTGACGTTGCCCATGGTGAACATGAGGGAGGCCGGCTGCAACTGCCCGCTCGTTTCATATTCGCCATAATGCCCGCCGGTTTCGTGAATCTGATTGAGTCCTGTTTCGGTGAGGCTCGCGAGGACGCCGGGTTCACTGCCGAGCACGAACTCCTCGCCCGCCCGGGCAAGCAGGTCTCCGTCACCGGTGGCATCAATAAAAAAATCGCCTTCAATCGCGCACAGGCCGGATTTCGTGCAAACGACAAGGCTCTCGATCCTGTCGCCGTTGCGCACGACATCCGCCAGCATCGCATGAAACAGCACCTTCGCCCCGCTCTTTATAACAAGATCCAGCGCGACGTATTTGAGGACGTGCGGCGACGAACAGACCTGTTCGTCATCGCCCTCGCCCGCCGCATATTCGCGCGTCAGGCGGAGCGTTTGCCGACGCATCTCCTCCATAATGCCGCCAAAGGATTTCCCGCTTCGACTCGAATATGCGGAGAATGGCATCACAAGCCCCACTGTCATCATGCCACCAAGGCAGCCATATTGTTCCAATAACAAAGTGGAGGCGCCGTTTCGCGCCGCCGCGACCGCCGCCGCAATGCCTGCCGGACCGCCGCCAACAATGACTACATCGGCACGCGCAAGCGTTCCGGGTGAACCGGTTTTGCCATGATGATTCGTGTTTCCCGGTCCTGTTCCCGGTCCTGTTTGTACGGTCATATACAAGGTTCCTTCTCGTTGAGGGGGGGGGAGATCAGGGTTTGTTGAAGAGGAGATTTCGCTTGCTCGCGGTGTCGAATTCTTCGGGGGAGAGCCAGCGGGCGTGTCCATCGGCAAAGGCGGCGAGATATTTTGTGGTTTCGCGTCGGGAGGCCCTGGCGGATTTCCCGCCGGTGGCACGCTGGCTGGAATCCCGCCGCCAGGTCGCGGGACACGGCGCGGGGGCCGGGACCGGGGCGACTTCGGCGGCCACCACGGCGATCACGCGGGCGGGGGGGGAGAGGCTTGTCAGCGAAACGCGCGGGCCGGTGAGGGTTTCGAGGGTCGTGCCCGAGGTGGCGCGAACCATGACAAGTTCGTTCGCCCCGTAGTCGCCGTAGAAGTGATGGAGGTCGCGCGGGACGAGCGGGTCCATAAAGAGGGGGGATTGGTTGAAGGGACGGTTGTCCGGATCGTTGTAAGGGCCGTTGGCCATGCGTCGCGGGCGTGGCCAGCCCATGTGGATTTCCAGGGTTTCGGACCAGATGACACTGCCTCCGTTCGAGGTGGCGAGCCAGGGGAAATACTGGCGGTTGTCGTTGACGTAAACGAGGAGCGCCTGGCCGATTTGTCTGATGTTGGAGAGCGAGGCGGACATGCGGGCGCTTTGGCGCACTTTGCTGATCACGGGAATCAGGATGGCGGCAAGAATGCCGATGATGGCGATAACGGCCAGCAGCTCGACGAGCGTGAAGGCGGCGGCAGCGGCGGCGGCGTGCGGTGTGCGTTTCATGGCGCGTGCGCGTACGGGAAAACAAATACAGGAGGCGTCATTAACGTCGCGGCGCCGAGGCGCCGAGGCGTGTCGCGGCGGCGGCGGCGGCCAGTGCGAGGACAACACCTCCGGTTGCCAGAGCGGAGGTTCCCGGTTCGGGGATGACGTACAACAAGCCGGTGCCGGTGAGGAGCGCGCTGGTGTGGTCGGCGAGAGGATTGCCGGTCGCGCCCCAGGTGCCTGCGGCCGCGAAGGTGGCGCCTCCGTCAAAGGAAAGTCCCGCGATGCTGTTGGTTCCGGTGTAATTGAGAATGATGGAACCCGCGGGAAGCTCGCTCGAAAGCAGCAGGTTCGCGCTGGAGGCGATATAGCTGTGGGTCGTGCCGTCGCCGCCGCCGCCGCCACCCGCCGACTCGAATTTGAGCCGTCCACCCGCCTCGACCGCCACGTCGCCGCCGCCGAATGCGCCGTCCGCCTGCGCGGTGACAAACGCGTTGGTCTTGATAATGGTGCCGCCGGTCCAGGTGTTCGTATTGGCGAGAACAAGACCGGCGGTGGCCGGGGCGGCGTTGCCATTGACCTGTAAAACGCCGTCGCCCGTGATTCGCGCGCTCACGATCATGGCGCCGTAGTTGTTGCCCACATCAAAATGGCCGGTCGTGGTAATGTTGATGTTGCCGGCCAGCCTGAATCCGGTCGTGCCGGATTGCCAGTTGGTAACGCGCCCGCCGGCAAGGACCAGGTTTTCCACGGTAATGATGCTGTTCGTGCCGGTGCCTTTGTAAATGAGGCGCGCGCTTGAGAGGAGGGTCAGTGAATCACCGGCGAAAGTGTAGCTGTCGGATGACACGGGCGTTCGTAATTGATATCCTGTTACGGAATAGTCGTTGCCTTTTTGAGGCGCGTTTTCGTCGGTCCAGTTTGTGCCGGAGGCGAAGCTCGATTGACCGTCCACATCAGTGGCGGCGAGTTTGATCGTGTCCGCCGTGACGGCGGGCGCGGTGGACAGGAGCGCCGCGGCAAAGAGCACGCAGCTTTTCATAATGATCGGGAGCGTCGGGGACGTCGGGAACGTTGGTTTCATGGGTTTCACGGATTGGTTGTGTATTTGTTTTTTCATGGCAGGGATGTTGCAGGTTGAAGTGATTCTCCGAGGCGGACCGTGATGTTTGCGGCGAGCGAGGAACCGGCGCGGAGAATGCCATCCGCGGGAGCGCGTGATAGCAGGACGAGTTGCCCGGCGGTATCGGAGCGGG
>JAISAX010000001.1 GCA_031266495.1 Opitutaceae bacterium | reverse complement strand
GGGCATCCTTGCCCCCCCCCCCCCCCCCACACACACACGAGGTAGGGGCTTCGCTTGCGAAGCCCGCGTGGACCTGATCACAACGGGAGATTCGCCAATTCTCTCCGCCTGGCGCGGGCGTCGCTTGCGACGCCCCTACCTCCGGCGGACGTGCCTTCCGTTTTTTGCTGCGTTTTGGCTGCGATGACACCGGTTTTTTATGTCCGTCGGGTTGCAATTATGCCCGCCTGTGGGGCAAATTTTTGCCGTATGAATCTCTACATTGGCATCGATTCCGGCACCCAGTCCACCAAGGCCGTCGTCCTTGATCTCGGGGCGGGCAAGGTCATCGCGGAGGCGCGCGCTCCGCACCGGCTGATCTCCGGCTTGCCGGTGGGTCATATGGAACAGCATCCGCAGGACTGGACGGCGGCGCTCGACACCGTCATTGGCGGCGTGCTCGCGAAAATCGGTCCGCGTCGCGTCCGCTCGGTGCGCGGCATCGGGGTCTCCGGACAGCAGCACGGCTTCGTGCCGCTCGATGCCAGGGGCGCGGTCATCCGCCCGGCCAAGCTCTGGTGCGATACCTCGACGGCGAAGGAGTGCGAGTTGCTGACAAAAAAATTCGGCACGGTGAAATCCGTCATCCGCAAGACGGGCGTGCCTTTCCTGCCCGGCTACACGGCGCCAAAAATCCTCTGGCTGAAGCGCAATGAACCTGCCCGCTACAAGCGTCTCCGTCACGTGCTGCTGCCGCACGATTACCTGAATTTTTATCTGACCGGCAACTGCTTCATGGAGCATGGCGACGCCTCGGGCACGGCGCTCATGGATGTGCGCCGCCGCGTGTGGTCGCGCGATGCGATCGAGGCCATCGACAAACATCTTGCCGACTGGCTGCCGTCGCCCGGCGAGTCGAGCGCCATCGTCGGCACGGTGCGTCCCGCGCTCGCGCGGCGGTACGGACTCGGGGACGATGTGATCGTCTCGGCCGGCGGCGGCGACAACATGATGGGCGCGATCGGCACGGGCAACGTGAGCCCGGGCGTGGTGACGGCGAGTTTTGGCACGAGCGGCACGATCTACGCGTATTCCGACCGTCCGGTGGTCGATCCCGATGGCGAGATTGCGGCGTTTTGTTCCTCAAGCGGCGGCTGGCTTCCGCTTCTTTGCACGATGAACGTCACTACCGTCACCGGGCGGATGGGCGCGCTTTTCGGCTACGATCATCGCCAGCTCGATGAGGCCGTGGCCAGCGCCCCCGCCGGCTCCGGCGGCCTCGTGCTGTTGCCTTACCTCGCGGGCGAGCGCACGCCGAATGTGCCGGCCGGGTCCGGCGTGTTTCTCGGGTTCAACGGCAAGACGGGCAATGCCCCGTACATGGCGCGCGCGGCCATGGAGGGGGCGACGATGGGCATGAATTACGGGTTGCTCCGGCTGGCTTCGCTCGGCGTGAGGGCGAAGGAAATCCGTATCACTGGCGGCGGCGGCAAATCGCCGGTGTGGAGGCAGATCATGGCGGATATTTTCGGCGTCCCGGTGGTGGGCATGGTCGAGGACGAGGGGGCGGCGCTGGGCGGCGCGTTGCAGGCCGCGTGGGCGCGTGACTTGCGCGAAGGCGGGCAGACGAAACTTTCCGACTACACGGGCCGGATCGTTGCCCTGAACGAGTCCACCCGGTGCGTTCCCGACAGGAGAAACGTGGCGCGTTACCGGAAACTCCAGGCTTTGCAGGATCGCCTCAGTCTCGCCTTGCGGGAGGTCTTCGTGGAGCAGCGGGCGCTGGCCTGAGGGGATTTTTGATTCCCGATCCCCGAATCCCGAAATCCCGTTTGCCAGACGCGGCGTGTGTCTGTCGCATGTCCGGCATGGCTTCATCTTCCGAGTCCGAGTCTGCCGCCGCCCGTTCAACCCGTTCAACCGCCACGCCTCTTTCGCCCGGATCGTTGCCCGATGCCCGGGGGCATTTCGGGGAATTCGGCGGCTCCTTTGTCCCGGAGACGCTGGTCACCGCGCTCCGGGATCTGGGGGAGGCCTATGAGGTGGCCCGCCAGGAGCCGGCGTTTGTCGAGGAGCTGGGTTTTCATCTGAAGGAGTTTGCCGGGCGTCCCACCGGGCTTTATTACGCCAGCCGGCTGACGGAGCACTGCGGGGGCGCGAAGATTTATTTCAAGCGCGAGGACCTGCTCCACACCGGCGCGCACAAGATCAACAACGCCATCGGCCAGGCGCTCCTCGCCCGCCGCATGGGGAAGAAGCGCATCATCGCGGAAACCGGCGCCGGGCAGCACGGCGTGGCCACGGCGGCGGTCTGCGCGAAGTTCGGTCTCGGGTGCGTGGTGTACATGGGGGCGGTGGACATGAAGCGCCAGGCGCTCAACGTCTTCCGCATGCGCCTCATGGGGGCGGAAGTCCGCGGCGTGGAGGCCGGCCAGAAAACGCTCAAGGATGCCGTCAACGAGGCCATGCGCGACTGGGTGACGAATGTGCGCAACACGCACTACATCCTCGGCACCGCCTACGGTCCGCGCCCGTATCCGGAAATGGTGCGCGAGTTCCAGCGCGTGATCGGACGCGAGGCACGCGAGCAGTTGCTCGCCCGCGAAGGGCGCCTGCCCGACGAGATTGTGGCCTGCGTGGGCGGCGGCTCCAATGCGATCGGCGTGTTTTTCGAGTTCCTGCCTTTCGAAAACGTGCGCCTGACCGGCGTGGAAGCGGGGGGCCGGGGCATCACCCGCCCCGGTGACCACGCCGCGCGTTTCGAGGGCGGCAAGCTCGGCGTGTTGCAGGGTTGCAAGACCTTTATCCTGCAAAACCGGGACGCGCAGATCGAACAGACGCACTCGATCAGCGCGGGGCTTGACTACGCCGCGGTCGGTCCCGAGCACGCCTGGTACCGGGAACGCGGGCGGATTCATTTCACCTATGCGTGCGACGACGAGGTGCTGGAGACGTTCCAGCTCGTTTCGCGGATCGAGGGCATCATCCCCGCGCTGGAATCGACCCACGCACTCTGCGAGGGCATCAAGCGGGCGAAGGCGCTCGGCAAGGACAAGATCGTCCTCATCAACCTCAGCGGCCGTGGCGACAAGGACGTGGACCAGGTGGCGCGGCTCCTCGACGGGCAGGTCGCCGGCGCATGACGGGGTTCGGCATCGTTGTCCGCCCGGATGAACGGGGAAAGCCTCCTCGCCCCCCTCGCCTGAACGGGCGAGCTTCCGGAACCCGCGGAATCATCCGGCTGCCGGTGGCGTCCAGCCGGCGGTGATGACGGACGTGATGCCGCCGCGGCCTTTCCAGTTGGCGATGACGGTGAGCGAGCGGGGCCGGAGCGACTGGCCGAGGTCGTCGCAAATCCTGTTGGTCACGGCCTCGAAAAAAATGCCTTCCTCGCGAAAAGCGTGGAAATAGAGCTTGAGCGACTTGAGCTCCACGCAAACCCGGTCGGCGACATAGCGCACGGTAATCGCGGCGAAATCGGGGTGACCGGTGATGGGGCACACCGAGGTAAATTCATGGTGCGTGTGCTCGATGACATAATCGCGGTGCGGAGCGGGATTGGGAAACGTTTCGAGAATCTTCGGGTCAGCCATCCGGCGATCCATGCAAAAGGCGCGAGGGACTGAAAGGGCGAAGTTGCGATGCGCTCAAGGGGCGGGAGAGGAACCGCTAATGGGCGGCCCGGGCAAGGAATCCCGCAACGTGAAATTCCTTGCGGAGCGGCCCGCGCAAGGAATCCGCAACGTGCGGTGGCAGAGGGAGGCCTTCGTGTCCGTCGGGGGGCGCATGTCCGTCGTGCCCGCCATGCGTCAGCAGGCCGGTGGCGCGCAGGATCAGGAGCGCGCCGAGGACGACGAGCGTGAGGCCGGCGATCCGCGTGAGCCAGCGGCGACGGCTGGCGGTGATCCGCCGGCCGGCGAGCGTCAGCAAGAGCAGGCCGGGCATCGTGCCGAGGCCGAAAACGTAGGCGCCGGCGACCACGCCGGTCGCCGTCCCTTGCGCGGCGAGAAAACCGAGCGCCGGGAGCGAGAGCCCGCAGGGGATGAAGCCGTTGAGCCAGCCGATGAACACGCTTTTCCAGGGGGAGGTCGATTGCCAGAGCGAGCGGGCGAGCCCGCAGGCGCGGCCGCCGACCCGCCCGGCGGCGGCGGCGAACATGACGGGCCGCCATTCGAGCGCATAGCCGAGGCCGATGAGGATCATCAGACCGCCGGCGAGCCCGGCGATGAAGCGGCGGGCGTCTGCCATCGGCATGCCGCTGTTGCCGGCCAGTGAAGTCGCCGCCGCCAGCAGCAGCAGGCCGATAAACGCATAGGTGCTGGCCTTGCCGAACTGGTAGGCGAGGTGGCGTGTGACCGCGCCGAGCCGGCGTCCGCCGCCGCCGCCTCCGCCGCCTCCCGCGCCCGCGCCCGCGCCGACAGCGAGCGCGAAGGGCGCGCACATGCCGATGCAATGACCGCTGCCGAGCAGGCCCATGACCAGAACCGTGGTGTAGTCCGCAAGCGTCATCGCGTCAGGGTAGCGTGCATCGCACGAAAAGCCGGCGGTTTCAACGTCCGGCTCACTCCGCCGGTTCGAGTTGCATCCAGCGGCCGTAGATCACCCAGAGCAGGCACCAGGTGCCGAGGACAGCCGGATTGTGGGCCTGAAAGTCCACCCAGGAGTGCACCAGCGTCAGGCCAAGTCCGGCGACGCCGGTCAGCATCGGGATGCGCCAGAGCACGCCCCGGCGGATGAAGGACACCATCCAGTAACCGAGCATCGAGGCGGGAAAGAGCAGGCCGACGAGGCCCAGTTCGGCGAACCCCTGGGCGTAGTCGTTGTGGGCGTATTCCCAGTGCAAGATGTGTCTCCCCTGTTTGTAGATCATGGGATAATCCCTCTGGTAGGCCGGGAATACGTGGCGGAAACTGCCGGCCCCCCAGCCGTACACGGGGCTGTCCCCGGCCATCCGGAAGGTGGCTTTCCGGGCGAGCTGGCGCCACTCGACGGAATTCACCTGGTCTTCCTTGAAGATCCGTTCGATGCGGCGGAGCGAGTTTTCCACGTTGAGAAACTGGCAGGCCACAATCATCAGGACGGCAAAACAGCCGGGACCGAGCAGGCCCACAATGCGGTTTTGCGCCTCCTGCTTGCCGCTCAGCAACCAGACGAAGTAGCCGATCACGATCATGAGGATGAAACCGGCCAGGAGGATGGCGGCCGCGCGCGAGTTGGAGAGGAACACGAGCAGCGTGCCGATGATCGCGCAAAACGCGAAGATGGGGGCCGGGCTCGACCGTTGCATGCGCCGGGCGGCCCGGAGAAAGTGCCAGGCCATCAGCACGCAGGACGCGGCGACGATCAGGTTGAAGTACGCTCCGGCGTGGTTTTTGTAGAGCAGGGTGGAGACGAAGGACAGGCCGGGCTTGCTGATGCACCAGAGCACCTTTTTGGCCTCGGTGACCCGCTGGAGGATGCCGATCACGGCCAGCACCGTGCCATTGGCGACGACGATCGTCAGCAGGGTGACGACGGTCGAGCGCCGGGTGAACCCCACCCAGATCGCGCAGGCCAGCAGCCAGATGCCGCCGTAAACGAACAGCACGCGCCAGGCATTCATCCCGGAGAAAGGCGCCCCGACGCCGGCCGGCAGCCACTTGACGGGCGTGCCGGCGGCCAACCACCAGCCCCGGGCGTCGTTGTTATAGTAATACGCGGGATTAAACCCGCCGATGGCGATATAGGCCAGAAAGCCGAGCCCGAGCCAGAAAACCGGAAAACGCACGAGGCGGGGCCACATGATGAGATTGAAGCTCGCGCCCGTGGGGGAGATGGACGCGCCGTATCTGCGCTTCATGACGGAGAGGGCGAAGCCCGCGACCGCCAGGCCGAGCGCGATGCCCTGCCCCCACACGTACATCGCGCCGAGAGCCCAGGGCAGGAAACAGAGCCACGCGGCGACCACGAGCAGGAGCGCGGTTTCCAGCGGATGGGACGGACGGGCGGACTTGGCCTCGCCCCGAAAAGTTCGCAAGGCGCCGGGCTCGCGATGGCTGGCTGCGGAAGAGTGAGAGTGGACCACGCCGACGAGGGAATGCATTTTCACCGTGGCCGGAAAGTGGAAAGTGCACATACGGGTGATGTCCGGACCGGGCTGGATAAAACCGACCGCCACCCGCGTTAACACCGGCAGCAAATGCTTGCGCGGGCCGGAAGCCGGCGCATTTATTGCTTTTTTTAACCTGTTTATGTCCGCTCCCGCCATCCACCCTGCCACCACCACGGCCACCACCACCTCCACCTCCACCACCACTTGGACAAAAGACAACCCGTTCCCGGCTCGCATCACCGGGAACCGCCTGCTCAGCAAACCCGGTTCGGGCAAGGAAACCCGCCATTTTGTGGTCAGCCTCACCGGCAGCGGACTCGGCTACAAGGCCGGCGACTCTCTGGGCGTGTACCCCTCCAACCGTCCCGAAGACGTGGCCGCCATCCTCAAGGCGCTCGGCGCCACCGGCGATGAACCCGTGTCGCCCGTGATGTTGAAGCTCCCCGCGCCTCTTCCGCTGCGCGAAGTGCTCGCGTCCCGTCTCGCCCTGGGCAGCCCCACGGCCAGGATTATCCAGACGCTGGCGACCAGGGCCACCGGACCGGCGGAGAAGGCGAAGCTCGAAGGGTTGCTCGACCCCGGTGCGAAGGAGGTGCTCGCCGCCTTCCTCGCCGAACGCGAATACATCGACCTGCTGGAGGAGTTTCCGGACGCCACCGCCCGTCTGACGCCACAGGAACTCGTCGATCACCTGCGCAAGCTGATGCCGCGGCTTTATTCGATCGCATCGTCCCCGAAGCCGTTTCCCGACGAGATCCAGCTCACCGTGGCGATCGTGCGTTACCTGACCAACGGTCGCCAGCGCGCCGGCGTGTGCTCGACGTTCATGGCCGACCGCGTGACGGTCGGCGAGACGCCCGTGCCGGTATTCGTGTCAAACTCCCACTTCGGTCCGCCCGGGGACACGTCGAAGGATGCGATCATGGTCGGCCCCGGCACCGGCATCGCGCCGTTCCGGGCGTTTTTGCAGGATCGCGTGGCCGCCGGCGCCACCGGCCGCAACTGGGTGTTTTTCGGCGACCAGCACGCCGCCACCGATTTTCTCTACGAGGAAGAATGGCAGGAGTACCTCGCCAGGGGCCAGGTCGCGAAGCTCGACCTCGCGTGGTCGCGCGACCAGCTCCTCAAGGTTTACGTGCAGGACAAGATGCGCGCCGCCGCCCCCGGGTTGTGGGACTGGATCCGCAATGGCGCCCACTTTTACGTGTGCGGCGACGCCAAACGCATGGCGAAGGACGTCGATACGGCGCTCCACGACATCATCGCCGGGCAGGCCGGCATGACCATCGAGCAGGCCGGCGAATACGTGAAGCAGATGAAGAAGGACAAGCGCTACCAGCGCGACGTGTACTGAGCCATGGAGGCGGCGCTTCGCGCCGTCCACGGGTTGGAAGCCCGTGCCACGTCGATCAGGCGGCTTCGCCGCCGGCGGGCGTTTGGCGGGAAAAGCCCGCGCCACTCCCGCCACTCCCGCCACTCCCGTCGCTCCCGCTGCTGCTCCTGCCGCCGACCAGCGCGGCGAGCTGTTCCTGGATCGACAGGAAAAACTCCGGATTCAGGTCCGTGACCGCCGGGATCTCATAAAACTGCTTCAACTTCGCGTGCTCGTAGATCGAGCGCGCGCCGCCCGCCGCGGACCCCTTCGGGCGCAGCACGCGCTTGCGCTCCAGCATGAGCGCAAGGACCTGCACCATGCGCACGGTCTCTTCATCGGCCTCGCCCAGGGTGGCGGGATCGGCGAGGGTCAGAAACAGGCTCTCCGCCGTCAGCTTGAGCTCGCGCTCGGGGTTCTCGTTCTGCTTGCGCGGCTTGAACAGCTGTATCCACCGGCACACCACGGGGCCGGGCGCGGTGAAGCCGCCGAGTTCGGATTCCAGCACATCGTAGCGCGCCACCTCCGGCGCTCCGGGTTCGGGCGGCGTTTCCGGCCTCACCAGAAAACTCGCCACCCGCTCGCCTTCGGCAAACGCGCGTCCACTGACAAAACAGACGGGGGCGAGAGGTTGCAGGTTCAGTTCCATGGCCATAGGGGTTTCGTGTTTACTTCCCCCCGCGCCAGACGCTAGCAAATTTCCGCTCATGAACGGTCGCATCATCGCCATCGGCGACATCCACGGTTGTTATCAGGAATTCGCCGAATTGCTCGACCGTCTTGTTCTCACGCCTGCCGACCAGGTGGTGCTCCTCGGCGATCTCGTCAACCGCGGGCCCGACAGTTCCCGGGTCATCGACCTGGCCCGCAAGTGCCGCGCGCTCTCGCTCCTCGGCAATCACGAGGGGCGGCTGCTGCTCTGGAAGCGCACGGGTGACCGCTCCAGGCTCAAGGACGTCGATCTGCCCACCATCGAGCAGTTGCGGCCCGAAGACTGGGCTTACCTGCAAACCATGCGGCTCACGTATTACATCCCGGAGCTCAACACGGTGTGCGTTCACGGCGGTTTCCTGCCCGACGAACCCTGGCAAAAACAGCCGGCGTCGGTCGTCACCCGGATTCAGGTCATCGACGCGGCCGGGCGCCCGCGCAAACGTTCCGAGGCGCCCGAGGCTCCGCACTGGGCCGAACGCTGGAACGGCCCGCCGTTCGTGATCTACGGCCACACGCCGCGTCCCGATGTCTATAAACTGAAATGGTCCATCGGCCTCGACACCGGCTGCGCGACGGGCGGCCAGCTCACGGCCTGCATCCTCCCCGAAAAACGCCTCGTGCAAGTCAAGGCCCGCCGACGCTACTACCCGGCATAAAACCGGGATTGCCCACAGAACACCCGGCGCGGCGACGTCAGGGACAGGATCAGGGACAGGATCGGATTAGCGAAGATTAGCGAAGATCAGCGGTCTCCATCATGCAGAACCCGTGGTTCAGTACCCGTAAACCCGTAAGGAACCGCTAATCCTCGCTAATCTTCGCTAATCC
>JAISAX010000797.1 GCA_031266495.1 Opitutaceae bacterium | reverse complement strand
CCCTCCTCCTCCCATACAAGCACGAATAACGCTGTAGTCGTTTTTCAATCACACACCCGAACCATGTCCCGACACCTCGCCGCCAGCATCCTCGCGCTCCTCGCCGCACCCCTTGTCCTTGCGCAAACAACAAACCCCGAACTGCCCGCGGCGAATATCCCCCGCTCCACCGTTCCCGTCACGCTCGACGGACGCATCGACCCCGCGGAATGGCGAGGCTCCGCGCTCCTCTACCCCGCGATGCAAATCAACCAGGCCGACGCCCATGAACGCCCCACCCCGCGCGACCCCGGAGCCAACCGCACCACCGTTTACCTCAAACACGACGACCAGCACATCTACGTTGCCGTTGACTGCGCCGAAACCCGGCCTGGCTATCCCGAAGCCCAACCCCGTCCCCCCGGCGGCAACTTTTTTCAGGACGACGCCGTTCAAGTCGTCCTCGGCCTTGCCGACCGCAGCGTCGTGCAACGCGAAATTCTCGACATGGGCGGTTACGAAGGCGCGATGGGCGCCGCCGGTGTCGCCGCCGACAACTACTACCACTACATCGTCAACGCTGCCGGCGCGCGCGAACGCCAGTGGAACGAACTCCCGCTCAAGAATCCCCGTTTCGACTCCGCCGTCGCCCGCGCCAAAACCGGCTGGAGCATCGAATACAAAATCCCCCTGGACAGTTTTGGCGCCACACCCGACGTCCGCCGTCACCTCGCCGAAGACAACGCCGCCATTTTTTTCAACGTCATCCGCATCCGTCCCCCGGCGATGACCGGCTGGCATCTCCCCGGCTTTGGCGGCTACCGCCCCATGCCCTTTGGCAAAATAAAACTCCTTGCGCAAAACGACAAGACACCCGCGACCGCTGAAAAACCCTCCCGCGTCAAAACCACCGGCGGACGCGCCCGCCCTGCCGACAAAATCGAGATCGGCCACTACCCGCTCAACGGCTCCATCATCGGCATCATTGACGGCCCCCTCCCCCCCTCCGCCGCCGGCGCCGACCGCGCCCTCCTCCGCGTCACCGGCCAGCCCGACACCGAAATCAGGCTCAACCCCAAACTCCACCGCCAGCTCGCCATCCTTCCCATAACTCCGGGAAGCCAGCCCGCGCGCAAAGCCGTGTTCACCCTTTATGCAAAAGACAAACCCGTCCACACCGTCGTCCGCGACCTCCCCGCCGTCACCGCGCCCGAGTGGTTCAACACCGATGCCGGAGCCGACTACCTCGACAAAAAAATCCCCGCCCCCTGGCGCCAGCCCCTTGTCGATGAAGCCGCCCGCACCATCACCCTCGTTGACAAAACCCTCCGCACCGGTCCGTACGGACTCTTCAATTCGGTTAGTCATGGAGTAACGGATACGTTTTCCGGTTCCGCCGAAATCCTCCTCGCCGCCAAAGGCCGCGCCATCCCGCTCGCGCCGCAGGCCCCCGCCGTCCGCCTTGAAGGCAACTCCGTTCGCGTCACCGCCGCCGCCACCGGCTCCACGCCCGCCGGCCCCGTCACACTCGAAACGAAAGCCCATGTCGATTTCGACGGCTTTACCGTCGTCAAAATGCGTCTGCGCGGCATCCCCCCCGGCGACATTTCGCGCTTCACCGTGCGCCTCCCGGTCAACCCCGCCGTCGCCCGCTACACTCACCGCGTGCACGTCCAGCAAATCGCCGCGCTCGACGGCTTCGGTTACTCCGGCCCCGCCGGTCCTCTCTGGACAGGCAATCTCGAACAAGGGCTTTCGTTTGCCGCCGACACCCCGCTCTTCGTATCCACCGGCAAACGTCACCAGCTTCGCCTTGTCGAGGCCCCCGGCCAGCCCACCTGGCTCGAACTCAACATCGTCGATGCCGCCGGCCAGCTCACCCCCGACGCACCCGCCGCCAACATTGCGGCGGACGGCTCCGTCCTCTTCCGCTTTATTCTTCAACCCACGCCCACCCGGCCTCGCCCCGCACTCCTCGCCAGCCCGCGAGTCCTCAGTTACAAATTTGAAATGTGGAGCGACTGGCAGGGGTATCCCGACCTCGCCAAACTTCCTGAAATCAGAAAATGGTCCGAAGGTCTCCTCGCCACGGGCCGCGTCCCCACCCTCTACACCTGCCAGGGCCTCTCGGAAAAAGCCCCCTGGTTCGCCGAGTTCAAAGAGGACATGATGATCCAGCCTCCCTGGATGTTTTACCGGCGCCACCACGAGCCCGACAAAGGCACTCCCGTCTGGGCCACCAGCAAGCGCGGACCCGAAGGCGACCTCCAGCTCTGGGCCTTCCGCAAACTTGCCAACGAAGCCGGCGTGTCGGGCATCCTCAGCGACGGCCTCGGCGTCCCATGGGGAGACGGCAACCCCGGCAACGCCCGTGGCGGCGGTTATCCGGTGCCGCTCGCCTGGGACGCCGACCAGCCTTCGCGCCTCGTCGCCCAGCGCGATTTCCTCAAACGCCTTCGCGGCATCTTTTCCGACACCGGACGCCCTGTCGCCTTCATCGCCCACACCGGCGGCGGACTCGAACCGCACACCCTGTCCTTCTTCGACTACTACGTCGAAGGCGAGCAACTCTCCCGCTTCCCCGTCAACTACCGTCCCCCCCTTTCCACCTATGCCATCGGTTACAGCGGACAACCCTTTGGTCACTTCGGCACCTTTTGGGTCAAGCGCTGGATACGCTCCGACGGCCCGTATTGGTCGCTCACCTACGCCCTCCTGCACAACAACCAGATGCGTGACAACGACCTCTACCAGGATGTCATGAAAACCATCAACGAAGACGGCCCCCCCGGCTTTTATCCCTGGTGGCGGCCCGTTCCGCACGTCGCGTTTCGTAGTCAAACCGGCGATACGCGCCTCTCCTGTTACAAAAGCCCGCGAGCCGCCCTTCTCGCCGTCGGCAACTTCGGCCTCGCTCCCGATACCATCGACATCTCCATCGACCTGCCCGCACTCTTCGTCGATCCCGGCCCCGGCGCCGACACCAGCGCCGGCGCCCTCCCGGTCATTGCCGAGGACGTTCTGACCGGCGCCCGCATCCCCATCGAGAACGGACGCATCCGCCAGTCCCTCGCGCCCGGAAAATGCCTCGCCCTGCGCATCGAAAAACCGGCCGGGGACAAAATCGCGTCCGCCTCGTGGAAAGCCGCCCCCGGCATTGAAGGCTGGGAAAGCTCAGCATCAGCATCCGCATCCGTGCCCGCCGTCCCGGCCACGCTTGCCTTGCCCGGCGGAGAAACCGTCCGCGCCCTCGCGCTCACAAGCGCGAAGGGAACCGGCGAAGCCCGCGTCCGCTACACCCGGCACTCACTCCTTGGGGGTGGCTCACTGGAGTTTCTCCTGAAACCGCAAAACCACTTCAGTATCCATATGGGAAATACGGCCATCGTCTATGACAACGGCGAATGGCGAACCGATGGCGTCAACGCCGCCGCCGCCTACGGACTCTCCGGCGACCCGGTTGCCGGCGCCGCGGATCCGGCCGCCATCAGCAGCCCCCGGACCGGCTGGCCCAATCTGGGCACGCTCTTCCAGCCAACACTCGACAAAACCGGCAAGGACAACGCCGGCGGCGTCCACCTCCTGCGCATTACCCTCACCGGCCGCATTCTTGATGCCACCATCGACAACCAACCTCTTGCCAAAGGCCTTGTCTGGACTCCCGCGGGCCGTCCTGTTGGCTCTCCCCCCCCCCCCCCCCTGGAAATCGCGCTTTCCACCACGGGCGGCGACACGCTCACGTTCGCGCCTCTCGCCATGGGCAGCGAGCCGGTGGCGCTCTACGAAGGCGGACTCATCTCCGCTCGCGTTGCCGCTGCTCTGGCCCAGCCGCCCTTCGAACTCACGGATATCCCGCCCGCCCGCTGGACGGTCAAAAAAGGACGCGGTGTAAAAACCTCCACCAGCACGCTCGACGCCCAGCCCGCGCTCACGATCAAGTCCGGCGCCGACCGTGCCATTGCCACGCTCGATCAAACCGTGGGCGATACCTTTTCTGCCGTGCTCAAATTCGAAAAAATGCCCGCCCGCTGTCTCCTGCGCATCGGTCCTGTCGCACTCCGGCACGATCCCCGCTGGGTACTCGAAGGCCCGCTCAACGGCTGGGGGCGCGGTATTGGCCCGCGCACTTCCGACAAGGCCACTTCGCCCCAGCCGAAAATCCCGGCGGGCAGCCCGGCGGTGATCCGCATCAGCATGAAAAACGGCGTCCTCGACATGGTCGTTAATGACGAACTTCTCGTGCGCGGAGTGGCCTTCGATATTCCCAAAAGCGGCAACATCCTGTCGCTCGAAACCTGGGCCAATTTTGACGCCACCTTCCGTCTCCTGAAACTCGGCAGCGAACCCGCCGGGCTTTATGCCCCCCTCGCCACAGAACATCCGATTTGGTGATGCGGGCCCCGCCCCCCCCGGGGGCGGGGGGGGGGGGGGCGC
>JAISAX010000759.1 GCA_031266495.1 Opitutaceae bacterium | reverse complement strand
CCTCGCCCTGCTTCTGCGCGTCATTTTTTCTCGCAGTTCTTTTGACCTTCGCGAGCGCCACCAGCGCTTCCTGCGAGGAGACATTCCCGCTGCTCACCCCAACTGGTATTCAAGATGGCATTACCATGAAACCGGTCAACATCGCCTCGCTCGAAACGGCGCACAAGGAGGGCATGGCCACGGGTATCCGTTTTACGACGACAAACAACGATGGACGCCTGGTATTTTCCCACGCGCCCACGCCCGCCGCAAAATGGAAAACCCTGAAAGTGCGCCTGGCCAAAAAGCCGGTTCGCCGCGGAGAGAAACTGGCCTTTTATTTCATCACCGCGCAGTCCAGAACGTGGAATCTGGAAAAAAGCCTCCGGGTTCCCGTTCCGGAGCAGAAGCAGGAGCAGGATGGCTCCGTCGAAATTGTATTCGACTTGTCGTTACTGAACGAACTCTGGCGAGGCGACGTCATCGGCACGCGTGTCAATTTCGGACAAGTGACGAACGCCGAAGTCCGGGTGGAATCCATCGGTTATTCGACCGAGCCGCCACCCACCGCGGCAACCGCAACCGCAGCGACGGCGGCGGCGGCTACGCTCGCCGCCGATCCCATCGCCCGGCGCATCCTCCACGAGCGCGCCAACCCCGAATGGACCGGCGACAAGGACGACGCCATCGTGCTCAACAGCGAATACCTCACCGCCACGGGACGCGAAAAACCCGTCATGCTCCCTCTCTCCGCCGCCGATCGCGAACGCATCGCCAAGTCCCCGCAAAAGCAGACCGGTTTTGAAATCTGGTGGTCCGCGCTTGGCTCCGCGCAGGAAGTATCCGGCGGCTGGGGCGCGGCGCTCTGGTGGTTGCGCGACCTTGACCGCGTGACCCTCCGTTATCGCGTCAACGCCGTGCGCGGCGCGCCGCGGATGAACCTGCGCCTTTACGAACGCGAAGCCGGCACCGGCTTCAATAACGACGCGTGGGCACACACCATCCCGCTCCAACCCATCGGCACCGGCGACACATGGCACGAAGTCACCCTTTCGCGAGACTCCACGCAATTTGAACGAATGGGCGACGGACGTCCCCAGTGGGATTTGATCAACGCCATGACCGTCACGTTCTCGGGCCGGGAAACCGACGGCGCGCAACTCGTCATGGAAAGCCCGATACTCCATCTGAAGGATGGACGCACGCTCCCGGTCTGGGACCCGTCGCGCCGCCTCGCCCAGTTCGGAACCAACTCCACAATCCCCTCCGCCGACGCTCCCCACCCGCCCCTCCCGCCTCTCCTCCCCGTTGCGCAAGGCCGTTTCCTGATCGGCAAGGGCAGCAGCCTGCTCGGCGGCGAATCAGGGCGCGCCATCCTCCTTGATCTCAAACGGCTCATCCCCGACATCGGCATCGCGGGCAACTTGGGCATGGCTTACCTGGCCGACCAGGCCGCCTGGCTGCGCGAGCACGACATCGGAGTCGTTTACCAGCAAGGCGGCGCGTGGGGCCTTTCGGAAATCATCACCGCGCAGGACGGCTGGCTGGCCAACCCCGCCGGCGTCTCGCGCAACACGCAACCCGGCGCCTTCGGCCCGGTCGGCCTCACGAAATATTACGACATGACCCTGCCCGGATTGCGCGACGCATTCCGCCAGGCTTTCGAGGCGACAAGGCGCAACGGCGTCCCCGAATTCCAGGTCATCGAATCCTACTGGAACTGGGCCGGCGGATTCTGGGGAACAGGTCCGGGCACGCTGCGCCGGCTGCGCGACACTCTCGCCGGACGCGACGCCGGCATCGAATGGCGAACCGCCGGCCACCCCGCCGACGCGCTCGTTCCCCGTCTCGATTTCCATGAATTTTTCCGGCACTACAACGGCTTCACCCTGCAACCGTCCGACATCGGGCTGGCATCGTGGGAACAATTCGCGCCGCCCAGATTGCGCGGCGCCCGGGTCGCGAAAACCGACGAGGAACGGCGTCATTATTTTCTCATGATGAACCTCACCCGCTACGAAGTCTCGAAATTTTACGGAGAACTCGGACGCCTCGCGCAGGCATCCGGCGTGAAGTTCGGCACCATCATCAACGGGGAAAATTACGACAACAGTTTCGACCTGCTCTCTCTCATGGCCCAGCCCGGAGTCGGCAGCGTGGGACACGAATATTTCGGAAATCCGGTCCACTCTCTCCACAGCGCCTTCGATCGCGGCGCCATGCGTTCCACGCTCGCCCGTGTATCCGGAACCGAACTGCGCGCCGTGGTCGAAACCAATGCCGGGGGGGGAGGGGGACGCCCCTATTACGATCCGCAAGTCGCCTACGCCGCCGCGCTCGCCACCTGGGCCGCGGACAAACCCGGCAGCGTCGAAAACGACTGGCTCACCTGGTATTTCAACCGACTCCACCCCGGCGGCGCGAAAACCAGCGTCGAACGCGAACGGTACGCCGACTTCGTCGTCAAAGGTCTGGCCGCCACTTGCGCCCGCGAGGGCGCGTGGGAAATGACTCCGCCGGAAAAATCCGTCGCCGTGTTGCGCACCCGCTCGCTCAACGAACTTGGCGCGCCCGAGCGCATGTTGCTGAAAATCCTGCGCGAGGGCGCATGGCCGCGCACGGTTCTTGATTTCAGCGAGGCGCATTTCCTGGAAAAATCCGAATTCGCCAGTCAATTCCGGGGCGGCCGTATCCTGATTGGCGAATGGTCTCACCTGACGCCCGCCGACATCGGCTGGCTCGAATCGTGGCTTGACGCCGGGTCCGGTCGCACGCTCGTCATGAGCGGCTGGCGTCCGGGAAAACGTCCCGACGGGACCAACTACAACGGTTTCGACCGGACAACGTACACGCGCCTGAATTCGCAGGAGGCGTTCAACCGGTTGCTTCAGGCCTCCGTCCAGTCCGGAGCCGCCGCGCTGTCAGGCCGGGTGACGTCCGCATGGCTCGGCGCCGATGCCCTGTCATTGCCCGAAATCAGCATTGACCGCCATTACGAGAGCCGCGCGCTTCCCGGCGCGCCGCGAGCCGTGACGCTGCTGGCCGGTATCGGCAACCGGCCCCTGCTCACGGAGGCCGGTCGGAAGAACGGCTCGCGTGTCATTTATTTTCACTACGACCCGACGGAAAAAACATCCGCCCTTGATCGCGCCATTCTGAAAAAACTCGCCGCGGACGCGGGCCTGAAACCCGAACTCGCCGTATCCGGGGATCTGGTTACGCGCCGCTTCGAAGGCGTCGATGGCACATTGCTCGCCGCGTTTGATGCCGCGTGGATGCGCGCATTCCGTTTCGTTTACAGGCAGGACGCCGGCCTGCGTTTGAAGTGGCGCTGGGACGGCCCCCCCGCCTCCGTCAAACTGGATGCCGCCTCGCTTTGCCGGACGGATGTATCCAACAAAAACGGACAAAACCGGACCGCCCTTTCCTCTTCTCACGTGCAAGTGGTCGATTTGCTGGATGGCTCCGCAAAAACGGTTTCCCCCGATGCCGCCGGCCTGATCGAGCTGAAACTGGACGGTGTCGGTTGCCGCCTCTGGCTTGTCACATCCGACCCCGCCGCCGCCGCCCGCGCGGCGAAACGCGCCGCCATAGCCAAGCCTTGGTTCGACTACAGTTTCGAGGCACCCTCCATTCCCCGCTGACGCGGGGACAGCTTTTTTCGTCCGTCACATCAACAACACTACACCAGAAATAATGAAAACCAGATTATTGGTCAGAACGTTCATCGCGCTCTCCGCGCTTTCCTTCGCCGGAAAGCTCTCCCGCGCCGCCCAGGCAACAGAGTCAACAGTGACTATCTATACCGACAATTTCAACCGGACAGGAGACCTTGCCGGTTCTTCCCCGGTTGTGGGCGAGAATGCGCCATCATGGGCAATCGGCGCCACCTATACGGCATCGTCTGATCTGGCCTTGGCCAACGATCGGGTGGAGGTTGCCATCAACAAGGGAAGTTCAAATGCGTATTTACCTGTCAGCCTGGCGCCTGATTCCGGCATATATACGCTTACACTCACGCTCGCTGCAATACGGGACGAGAGTATTGCCAATTGGGTGGCATTCGGATTTGCCATCGGCACAACCAGAATCGATGAGGGTTTTTTTAGTGATTCAAGGGGATGGGCTTCTTACTCCCGGGGAGCTACATTCACCGGATATGGTAATACAAACAGCCAATTTGGTTCGGTGGCACAGGTCAATGGAACAACGATTGGAACCACCCCGCTGACCGTCAGTATAATACTGGATACATATAAAACGACGGACAACCTGACATTCAAGATACTCAATGGTGGCACCGCGGAGAAAGAAACACTTGTAAGCAATATAGTCGGAACGTTGGACGAAACCTATATAAACTCCCTCAAGGCAATCAAATTTGGCGCATATAACGGGCAACAAGGCCAGTTTGACGATCTTCTCTTCACTGTGACGACAATCACGCAGGTTCCCGAACCCGGAACAACCGCGGCACTCATTGCGTTTGCTGTATCCGGAATGGCGATTCTCATCCGCCGTCGCGCAACCCGCTGATACGTGCTATCGCCTCCCCCCCCCCCGCTAGCTACGCAGCCGAGAGGTAGGGGCTTCGCTTGCGAAGCCCGCGAGAACCTTTCGCAACGGGAGATTCGCCAATTCTCTCCGCTTGGCGCGGGCGCGGGCGTCGCAAGCGACGCCCCTACGGCCGATCCGCGTAACGTCAGGAACGGACGTTTCGCGACGGGCGGGGAAGCCTTTGCCAACGAAGTGCGCCGCGCCCGCGACGCCGGCGACTGGACGCTCCCCCCGCGAACGGATTTCCATGTGGTGGTCCATTCCCTCCGACCCCGCGCACGTGAGCATCAATGCCACGCGCATACTCGGGCGCGACCCGTGCAATCCGTTCGACGTCACCGCCGCCGAAATCGAGGGACGCGAACAGGCGTCCGTGCTGGCGCGGTTTTTCAGGAAATACGTTCCGGGATTTTCAAACAGTTACCTGTTTCAAACGAGGCCGCAAATCGGGGTGCGCGAATCGCGCCGTATCGTCGGACGCGCGACACTGCGCGAATTCGACATCGCCGCCCGTATCCAGCCTGCGGATACAGTCGTGCGTTGCGCGTATCCATGCGACGTGCACAGTCCCGACAACAACATGGACAAACCGTTTGAAAGGGAATCGAGGGAATTTCTTTACGGCATACCCTAC
>JAISAX010000700.1 GCA_031266495.1 Opitutaceae bacterium | reverse complement strand
GTAGGCGGCGGGGGCGGCGGCGGGGGCGAGGGGGGGGGGGGGAGGGAAGATGCGGGGGGGCGGGCGGTTACGTTGAGTAGTCCGGTGGCAAGGCCGGTGTCGGCTGCCTTCTCCTTGTCGGCGGCAAATTTCGCTATCTGTTCTTCCACGAATTTCGCCACTTTTTTGTACGGTGACCAGAAGGCTTGCCGGATGCTCACCGGGTTTTCCACGATGCTGGTGATGGTGGCGTCCCAGTCGCGTCCCTGGCGGTCGTAAAAGACGCCGTTGCGTCCGACAAAGAGGTAATCGCTGTCGCCCTGGGTGAAGGCGGCGGCGATTTTTATCGGGTCGGTGCCGGAGCGTTTGCAGTCGCAGTAGGCGAGGTAGAGTTTGCTCATGGCGGCGAGGGGGCCGGGGCCGGTGACGCGGATGCAGAGTTCAGCGGCGCGGCTGTCGAGGTAGAGCGTGCCGGCCTGAAAGGTGGCGTCGTGGTCGCGTGAATACAGGTCGAGAAAGTTCACGAAGTTGTGCAGGAGTTCGCGCAGGTCGCGGTGGAAGCGGACGAGGCGTTCGACGTCGCTGATGGCCTTGAATTCGGGTTCGAGGGCTTTGTCCTGGGTGAGGAGTTTTTCCAGTTCGGCGCGTCCGTTGCCGGCGAGGATTTCGCGGGCGCGGGCGAGGCCGAGTTTCTCGACGTTGGCGCCGGTCTTGCCCGCCGCCCATGTCTCCCAGGGGGCGAGGCGGGTGTTGAGGGTTTTCCAGTCGGTTTCGGTGAGGGTGGTGCGCGTGGCGCCGAGGACGGGGGTCACGGCTTTGGCGTGGAGGGTGGCGAGGGCGGGGGACCAGGCGGGGTTGACGTTTTCGAGCAGGGGGAGGGCGCGGCCGGCGCCGATGTGCGAAAGCGGGAGGGCCGCCACTTCTTCCCCGATGGTGGCGAGATCCCGGGCGGCGATGGCCTGGTAGTCGGCTTCGCTGCGGTTGAGCGCGGCGAGGGCGCGGGGGTCGAAGGCGGCGAGGTGGCAGCGGGCAAAGTAGTCGTTGACTTTGGCTCGCACGGTTTTGATGGCGGCAGCGGCTTCGCTGGTGTTTTCCCCGAGTACGGCGACGTCCTGGCCGGAGCTTTTGCCGATCCAGTCGGTGTAGGCGGCGAGGTCGTTGAAAAATTGTTCGACCCGGGCGGCGGTGACGCCGGCTTCGCCGGTGCGGTCGGCTTCGCTGCCGACGCAGGTGATGATGTCGTTGATGAGCGTCCGGACGGCGGGGTCGGTCGTGGCCGTGGGGGGGATGACGCCGTCGCCGTTGATCGGGCTGGCCGAGAAGATTTTTGCCGTGTCGGACACTTCCGCGACGGTGAGGGGGGTGCCGGGGGGGTTGCCGAGGCGTTGGGTGATCTGGCGCGCGGAGGCGGCGAGGAGTTGGTTGTCGGGTGTGCCGGTGTCGAGCGCTTCGATGGGGAGGCCGTCGTGGCCGCGGAGCAGGTCGGCGGGGTCCTTGAGGCGGGCGGTGGCCCAGTGGACGGCGGCGAGGAGTTCGGGGACGCGGATGCGGCCGTCTTTGTCGGTGTCGATGAGGGCGAGGGTTTTTTCGTCGAGTTCGAGGCCTTTGACGGGGCAGGATAGCGCTACCCAGAGTTTCTGGTCGAGTTGGTGGAGGTTGCGGAGGTCGTCGGCGGTTTCGAGGGCGACCTGATAAAAACCTCCTATGCGATAAAATTTCCAGGCGTGCGGGGCGCTCATGTGTCGGGTTGGGTCGGGTTGGGTCGAATTGGGGCAAGACGATGCGTAACCCCTTCCGGAGAGCAAGCTGTACGTGATGCCCGGGCAGTGATGGGGTGCAACCGGGAAGTGATGTCAGCACTGCCCGGAGTGATGGCACACCCGGAGAGCTTTTTTTTACACAAAGGTCGCGAAGGTCGCGAAGGTTGCGAAGGAAGACAGCAAAGCCACTGCAACGCCCCCTTGCTTGTTCGCTTGATCTTCATGGTTTTCTTCTTCGCGACCTTTGTGGCCTTTGTGTAAAAATTCCGGAGATTCTGGAATCCTGTCCTGCTGACATCACTTCCGGTTGCACCCGCAGTGATGCCCGGGACGCCGGACGCGGGCTTCGCAAGCGAAGCCCCTACGTGGAGTCCCCGCCGCCAGGCCGCCCGCCTGCCCTCCCCCCCCCGTCCCCTCGTCCGGGGAAAGCATTTCAGCCGCGCCCGGTGCGGCGGCCCCGGCGTAACCACATTCCAATGACAAGCATTGCCAGTCCCGTCGCGGCAGCATACGTGCCCGGCTCGGGCACGGCCGTCAGACTGAGGGCAGCAACTCGAAAACCCAAGATGGCGTACTCGAACGTCGCGGAGAAGGTGAAGTCGCGCGCCGAGGAGGCACGGGCGTCGACAGCGTAGTCGGTGAATGCGCCGCCACGTATACCACGAGCATTATATGAAGTGATGTCAGTGCCAGTGATCAACTGTGTGATCGCCGTGTCATTCCACTCCCACACGTTGCCCGCCATGTCCCAGGTCCCGTTCTGCTCTATTGTGTAACTACCTGCATTCGTCAGGTCCTGGCCCTGAACGGTCATTCCGTAATTCGCGTCTTCTGTGCTCATCTCCGACGTCCCGTTCGGGTACAGCGAATAGCCCTGCGTTTCCACATTGTAATACGCCGCCTTGTACCACTCGTCCTCACTCGCCAGCGCCCACACCGTCCCGGTGTAGCCTGCCAGCGT
>JAISAX010000698.1 GCA_031266495.1 Opitutaceae bacterium | reverse complement strand
CTCCAGTATAGCACAACCCAAATTAAAATTACAGTTACATTCCTGTCACAATTATGTCACAACTTGCTCACAAATAATAAAATATAATTCAGCACTTTCCCTGCCGAACACTACTGGGGTTGCTGCAAACCATGGGGGGATTTTTGCTTTTTCTTTCGTGTCCTTTCGCGGGTTTCGTGGGCATCCTTCCCGGCGCACATGGCCAGCAATCGCACCAGTAATGAGGACTCCCCGGGGTTCGTCTCCCGCATCCGGTTCACCGGACGCGGCGGCGGGCTGGTCAAGGCCCTGCGCGGTTTCGACAAGTCGCGTCATACCGTGCCCGACGCCGTCAATGGCGCGACCCTGGGGTTTCTCGCCCGGCTCTGCGCCGCCGAACTTTCCGGTGAGGCCGAGTCCTTTTTCCAGCGCACCCGCGCCGCGCTCGGCTACAAACGCAAGGACCTCGCCCTCGACGTCTCCTCGCCTCTCGCCGTGCTCTCCGCCAGGGATTTTACTTTTGAAATCGGTTACGACCTCGTCGCCGACTCGCCTTCCGCCTACGTCGTCACCCGCACCCTCCACAGCCTGCGAAACGGCGAACTCGTGCACCTTGCCGCATTCGATGCTCTCTTTGCCGCGCAGTTTTCCGCCCTTTCCTTTACCTTGCGCAAGGGGGTGCGCGTGGAGGCCGTGATCGATGCAGTCGAATCGCTCGACGGGGTCGCCGCCGCCGTTGGCCGTGGCTCCGCTTGCGCAACAACGGAGGGCGCCGCTTTGCGGGTCGATTATCCGTCCGATTGCGGTCATTGCGTGCTGACGGTGGATGGCGTGGAAGCCGAGGTCGTCTGCGAAGGCGCCTCGCTCGAAATGCGTTTTCCGCGCGCCGGTTCGCCGGCCGGGCTCGTCACCGCCTTTGCCGCCGTGCGCTCCGCGTTCAGCCTCACCCGCAACACCGCGCTCGCCGGCTTGCTGTGATCGGGGGCAGCGGAGGCAGCGGGGGGGGGGGGGAAGGGGGGATCAGTCGAAGGTCGAAAGTCGGAAGGTCGAAGGTCGCCAGCAGCCCCGCTACGCGGAGCATTTTGCAGGGATGGCCCGCTCCGGCGGGCCGGTGATGACTTCCGACTTTCCGACTTTTGACCTTCGACTGCACACTGGCCTGCGCCCGGAAACGAAGGAGGCGGGCCACCACCCACTGGCGACCCGCCCGGATATTCGTAGCAACCGTTGGCCGAGCCTTGCAGGAGCCGGCAAGCGCAGCGTTCACCAGAATCACGCCCCACAGTCTCGGCAGTCGCCGGAGAGGTTCAATGGTTAAACAATCCGCTCGCACGTTGTTCACCCTGATTTCAGGGATAACCTGTTTGTTCCGGTGAGATTAAAAAGATATTCACATCCCGGGTTTTTTCCCGCCGGCGGAGGCCCGGCGGGGCGCGGGCGGTGCCTGGAGCCGGAGCAGATATTCGGCCAGGTTTCGCAAGCTCGTACGGCGCAAGCCCTCCCGCGCCACGATTTCCCGAAAGGGCGACGCCACTTCCGAGCGTTCGCGGTAATAATCCCACAAGTCGCCATCCAGTAGCAGGGAGGCGGCATGGATATCGCCGTCGCTCCCGGCGAGGGTTGTCCGCACCCGGTTTTCCCAGTAACGGCGCTCCTCGGGATTGGCCTGCAGGTAATCGAAAACGGTTTGTTCGGTGCGGTTGAGACTCATGGCGGCGGCGGTGTGGCGGCGGTGTGGTGCGCGGTGTGGTGCGCGGGTAGCGTTTAGCATTCGGCAGCTGTCGTCCGGCGTCCATCCTCGGTTGAAAAAATCTGCGGTCCGGTTCGACTGGTCTCGACATGCATCGACAGGTTTCGATTTGAATCGGCTTGAATCGGCTTGAGCCGAACCGCCCCGGACCGGCTGCCTGCGTAACTCCTGTTGTCAATTCCGCTCCTGTTTCGCAGACAAAACCAATAACCCGTTTCATTTGGCACACCCCCTGCTTGGGGAGGTTCCGGACAAAGACCCGGAATACCGTCCGGACACCTGCCCGCCAACCAACCCAACCTGATATCACACCTATGAAGCATTGGTCTCTATCCATGACCCGCATCCTCAAGATGGTCTCCGTCTGCGGATTGCCGGCCTTGATCAGTCCGCTCTCCGCACAGGAAGCCGCGGCGGCGGCGGCGGCGGAAGCGCCCGTTCCCATCAGCGCCGGCGATACCGCCTGGATGCTCACCAGCACCGCGCTCGTGCTGTTCATGACGTTGCCCGGCCTGGCGCTCTTCTACGGGGGCCTCGTCCGCAAAAAAAATGTGCTCTCCGTGCTCGCGCAGTGTCTCGGCATCGCCGGGCTGGTCGCGGGGCTCTGGTGGGCGGTCGGTTACAGCCTGTCGTTCAGTGGCGACGGCCGGTTCATCGGCAACCTCGACATGGCCTTCCTGAAGGGGATCTACGGCCCTGATCCCGGGAAGCTCGACATCAACTATTCGAGCACGCTGGCCGGTGTGCCCGAGACCGTGTGGGTGATGTTCCAGTACACGTTCGCGGTGATCACGCCCGCGCTCATCGTCGGCGCCATCGCGGAGCGCATGAAATTCGCCGCGGTTCTCGCCTTTGTCACCGGGTGGCTGTTCCTCGTGTATTTCCCGTTCGCCCACATGGTCTGGGGCGGTGGCTACATCGGCGGCACGCTCGGCGCGATCGATTTCGCCGGCGGTCTGGTCGTCCACATGTCTTCCGGTTATTCGGCGCTCGTTCTGGCGATCATCCTCGGCCCGCGCCTCGGCTACGGCAAAGAGAAGATGGCCCCCCACAGCATGGTGCTCTGCATGATCGGCACCGGGGTCCTGTGGATTGGCTGGTACGGCTTCAATGCCGGCAGCGCCGGTGCGGCCAGCGGCCTGGCGGGCAGCGCGTTCCTCACGACGACCCTTGCGGCGGCCATCGGCGGCTTTGTCTGGGCGGCGCTCGAATATTTTATCAAGAAGCAGCCCTCCGTCCTCGGTTTCTGCTCGGGCGTTGTCGCGGGTCTCGTGGTCATCACGCCTGCGGCGGGCTTTGTCAGCGCCAACGGCGCGGTTCTCTGCGGTATCGCGGCCGGTGTGATTCCGTTCTTCGCCGTGGTTTATCTCAAGAAGTGGATCGGCTATGACGATGCGCTCGACACCTTCGGCGTTCACGCCGTCGGCGGCACGGTCGGCACGTTGCTGACCGGCCTCCTCGCCGTCGAGGACATCAACGGGGCCGCGGGCGGTCTGGCGCTGTTCGGCAAGCAGTTTATCAGCGTCATCATCGTGCTCGTCTGGAGCGTGGTCGCCACTGTCATCATCGCCTGTGTCGTCAAGGCCACCATCGGCCTCCGCCCGACACCCGAAGCCGAAACCAACGGTCTCGATATCAGCGAACACGGCGAGGAAGGCTACACCGGCTGATCCCTCCCCCCCTCCCCCCCTCCTCCGCACACACACACACATCACACCCGCATCGAGACTATCATCTGTTCCCAATGAAACTCATCATCGCCATTATCAAGCCATTCAAGCTCGAAGAAGTGAAGGAAGCCCTGGCCACCGTCGGCATCGAGGGCATGACGGTCACCGAGGTCAAGGGCTTCGGACGCCAGAAAGGCCATACCGAAATCTACCGTGGCAGCGAATACACGGTGGATTTTCTTCCGAAGGTCAAAATCGAGATCGTCGTCGGCGACGATGTCGCCTCCAGAACGGTCGAAGCCGTCGGCAAGGCGGCCAGGACCGGCAAGATCGGCGACGGCAAGATCTTCGTGATCCCGGTTGACGATGCCATCCGCATCCGCACCGACGAACGCGGCGACTCCGCCGTCTGATACCATCGTCCCGGACATTTTCCGGATTCGACTGCGCCGGCGGACCCCGTGAGACGGGTCCGCCGGTTTTTTTTTCGTCCGGGT
>JAISAX010000682.1 GCA_031266495.1 Opitutaceae bacterium | reverse complement strand
CCCCTCCCCTCCCCTGATGCCGATGAAAACATCATCCATCAAAAAACCAAAGACCAACCAGGCCATCGCGTTACTCGCGACGGCTTTCATGCTGGGAGGAATGGCCGGTACGGCCATTGGCGACCCCTCGCAGATGCCGCCCGCCACGGAGCAGATCGGAGGAGTCGGCAACGCACCGGACACTGTCACGGGCCACTACGGCAAAGTGGACTACGAATACCAGATCGGCACGTATGAGGTGACGAACGCGCAGTATGTGGCATTCCTGAACGCGGTGAAAGATTCCAACCCGGATGACCCACTCGGGCGTGGCCCGCTCGGGCTGTACCACAACGGGATGAAAGACATGAACAACAACGGTATCGTGCTGAATGGATCTACTCATAAATACGAGGTGACGTATGGATTCAATGACAAGCCGGTGACCAGCGTGACTGTATATGCCGCGATGAGGTTCGTGAACTGGCTGACGAACGGAGCGATGGATGGAGCGTCCACCGAGACGGGAGTTTACACCCTGCTGGGAGGGACGGCGATCCCGACGAACCCGACGGTGGAACGCAACGTCACGTTCAACGGGGAGACGCTGACGGGCACCGGCGCGCTGGCGGACTACACCGGCACGGTGTGGGCGCTGCCAAGCGAGGATGAATGGTACAAAGCCGCCTATTACAACGTGAGCAATGGGTCGTATTCGCTGTATCCGAATGGCAAGAATGACATCGACGAAACGGAAGCGAACTACGCCTTCCAGGCGGAATCCCCGGCCCCGGATGGGGGCGACCTGAACGGGACGATGGATGTCAACTCGTACCAGCCGAACCCGAACGGGCTGTACAATATGGCCGGCAACGTAATCGAGTGGACCGACACGAGGGTCACCTTTTGGAGCGGTCAGAATATCAGCGAGCATAATGCCCGTGCGCTGCGTGGCGGTTCGTTCAACTATATCTCCGGCGCCCTCTCCTCCAGTGGGCGCCTCTATGGCAGTAACGCCGATAGCGATATATCATCCGATAACTATAACTTCGATACCGGATTTCGCGTGGTGTTGTTATCCATCACTGCTGTGCCCGCGTCCGTGCCGGAGCCGGGGACGTATGCGGCGCTGGCCGGGTTGGTGGCGTTGCTGGCTTGCGTCGCCGTGCGCCGCCATCGTCATATCCGCGACGTGCGCCGCAACTGATGTTGCGTGGCGGGCGTGGCGGATGGGGGCGCGGAGGTCGTTTTTGCAGGGGCGCACGTGAAAGTGCGCCCCTTGCTGTTCAGCCCGACGCCAGACCATCGTCGCCGCCGCCGCCGGAATCGCTTTTTTGATGAAAACGAAAAGAAAAGTTCGCCATTATTAATGGAACTGTCTTGGTCAAACCCCGTCACAAGCTTTCAGCCATGCCCACCCCTTCGCTACCCACCCGCGAGGTTCTTGATGAGGACCTGCAAATAATTCGTGCGACACTCCTCGTGTTGCACGACGATTTTCACAAGCTTTCCGCCGATGCGGGGGCTGCCGTCCGGCGGGCGCTGGACTCGATCGAGGAAGCCCGTTCCGCCATGGCCTTCGCCGCCAACGGGAGCAGCGCATCCGGCGACTAGAGATCGATCAGTCGAAGGGGATCATCAGTCGAAGGTCGGAAGGTCGAAAGTCGCGTCGCATCGTGCGTTCAGCCGGCCTGCACCCAGGCGGCGAGCGCGGGCGGGAGCGGGCGGCGTTCGCGGGTGGCGGAGGCGATGCAGACATGCTCGGTGCGGACGAGCGCCACGCGTTTCCCGACGGCACCGGCGGCACCGGCGACGGCGACGGCGGCGGATTTCACCATTACGTAATCCACGGCAAAACTGTTTTCCGAAAGCGCCCGCGGCGTGACCTCGACGCGGATTTTTTCGCCGCAGACGAGGGGCCGCAGGTAGGTCGCCTCGCTTTTCGACACCGGCACGACCACGCCGTGATCGTGGCCGTGGTCGGGATCGGGATCGGGATCGACAGCAAAACGCTGCAACCCGATGCCCGCCGCGCCGAGCGCCTCCTCGTAGGCTTCGTGGCAGATGGAGAGGTAACGGGCGAAAAAAACCACCCCCGCCGCATCGGTGTCGGGAAAATGAATGGTGCGCTGGTACGAGAATGGCATGGCAGGATTTCCGGTTCCGGTTATCGGTGTGGCCTGTTTTACTGACCGTACTGACCGTACTGACCATGCTGACCCTGCCGCCCATGCCACCCATGACCAAGAACGAAATTGCCGACATCCTCGTCCGGATCGCCACCCTGCTCGAACTGACGGGAGAAAACCCCTTCAAAGTCCGCGCCTACCAGGCCGGCGCCCGGGCGCTGGAAGCGATCGAGGAAAGCGAACTCGACGCGCTGGTCGCGGACGAAGCCGCCGGGCTGAAGGCAGTCAAGGGCATCGGCGACGCGCTCGCCGAAAAGATCGCCACCCTGCGCACGACCGGCGCGCTGCCGTTTTACGAAAAATTGCAGACCTCCATCGCGCCCGGCCTCGTGGCGATGCTCGAAGTGCCGGGCCTCGGCCCGAAAAAAATCAAGGCACTGCACGACCGGCTGGGCATCGACTCGCTGGAAAAACTCGCCGCCGCCTGCGCCGGGGGGACGGTGGCGAGGCTGCCGGGTTTTGGCGAAAAGTCGCAGCGGAAAATCGTCGAAGGCATCCGCAACCGCGAAGCCTACGGACGCCGCCACCTGTGGTGGGATGCCGACGCGGTCGCGCAGCCGGTGCTCGCCGGGTTGCGCCGCCTGCCGGCGGTATCGCGCGCGGAGGCGGCCGGCTCCCTGCGGCGCGGACTGGAAACGGTGGGCGGCCTCGATTTTATCGTGGCGCTTCGTGCGGGCGGAGGCGAAGGCGAAGGCGAAGGCGACGACCGCGGACCGGGGCCGGTGGTGGACTGGTTTTGCGGCCAACCGGATGTGCGCGAGGTGACGGCGCGCGGCGACACCAAGGCCAGCGTGCGTTTCGGCAGCGGCCTGCAAGCCGACCTGCGGCTCGTGCCGGAGGCGCAGTACGCCTTCGCGCTGCACCACTTTACCGGCTCGAAAGACCACAACGTGCAGATGCGTCAGCGGGCGCTCGCGCGCGGCCTGAGTTTGTCCGAATGGGGCCTGACGCCGACCGCAGAAGGCGAGGAGGAGGGGGGGGCGGGAGGGGCGGGAGGGGCGTCGCCAGCCGCTCCCGCCGACACGCAGGGCGCGCAAGCCGCGAAGGCCGTGCAGACGGAGACGGATCTGTTTGCGCGGCTCGGCCTGCATTATATCCCGCCCGAACTGCGCGAAGGTCTCGGCGAGATCGGGCAAGCGGAGAAAGGCGACCTCCCGCCCCTCCCGCCCCTCCCGCGCCTCGTCGAGGCGGGCGACCTGCGCGGGGCGTTCCACAACCACACGACCGCCTCCGACGGCGGCAACACGCTGGCCGAGATGGTTGCCGCCGCCGAGGCGCTCGGCTGGGATTACCTCGGCATCGCCGACCATTCGAAGGCGAGCGTCCAGGCGCGCGGACTCGACGAAAAACGGCTGGCCGCGCAACTCGCCGAAATCCGCGCGCTCAACGCATCGGGACGCTTCCGCACGCAAGTCCTTGCCGGCGTGGAGTGCGACATCCTCGCCGACGGGCGGCTCGACTACGATGACGCCGCGCTGGAGGCACTCGCCGCGCAAGGGCTCGAGTACCTGGTGGCGTCCGTCCACAACGCCTTTTCGCAGACCGAAGCGGTCATGACGGAGCGCATCCTTCGCGCCATCGCCCATCCGCGCGTGACGATGCTCGGCCACGCCACCGGCCGCCTGCTCCTGCAACGCGAAGGTTATCGGGTGGACCCCGGCAAGGTCATCGACGCGGCCATCGCGCACCGGGTGATCATCGAACTCAACGCCAACCCGATGCGGCTCGATCTCGACTGGCGCCACTGGCGGCGCGTCGCCGGCCGCGGGCTGTTTTGCGCGATCAATCCCGACGCCCACGATACCGCCGGGCTATCTTACGTGCGCGCCGGCATCAACGCCGCGCGCAAGGGCGTCCTGACGAGCGAACAGGTGCTCAACACCCGTCCGCTCGACGGCGTGCGCCGCTGGTTCCGCGAACGCCGCTAGAGATCAGTCGAAGGTCAAACTGCTTGCTTCCAATGGTGTGGCCGGGGATTGCTTGAGTGTTGCGAGCCTTTATGGGGACAATGCGCTCGCCGGGGCCCCGGGGGTCAACAATGGAACCGGCGCGGCTTATTATTACCGGAATCTGAATGGGGCCAGTGACGTCGCCTTTGAGGATCTCACACTCGTTGCCTCTGAAGGCAGCGCGGGAGACGGTTTTGGGGGCACCGTGAGCCTGTCAGGCACAACGGGCATGATCGGCGGCAACGCGGGTGTTTATGTTTTTCGCAACCTTGACACCGCGACAGATGACACCGGGGGGAATCTCACGGAAAACCTCAAACTCACTCGACACCCTGCTGACCTTCACCGATCCCGGCAACGGCTACACGCGGTGGACCACCACGGCCCATGCTCAGGCCGTGCCTGAACCCGCCGCGTATGCGGCGCTGGCCGGCCTGGCGGCGATGGTAGTTTACGCCGTTATCCGCCGCCGCACGACACGCGGCTGAGCCCTTCCCGGACGGAGGCGGGGGGGGGAGGCGGGAGCCGGAGCGGCGGCATTCCTGCC
>JAISAX010000614.1 GCA_031266495.1 Opitutaceae bacterium | reverse complement strand
CTGGCCGCGGTCGCTTTCGGAGTAGTCGTTGGAGAGGGCGAGGACGGGGAGTCCGAGTTGATGGAAGCGCGCAATGAAGTCCTTCTGGCTGACGCCGTAGCAGGCGCAGAATTTGAGGAAGATGTAGAGGACGCCGTCCACGTTGTAGTCCTGTGCGAGTCGGGCGGAGAAATCGATGGCGTCGGAGAGCGGACGCTGGCGGGCGCAGGGGGACTGGTCGAGGTAGCCGTTGGCAAGGGCGAGGCAGGGGTCGCCGGTCTCGGGAACGGTGTGGTAGAAGGGACGCGCGCCGGCGCAGTGGTCCTCGATGACGACTCGGGCGCCGAGTTCGTTTTCCACGATGTCGAGGATGCGGCGGTCGCCGTCGGCCATGATGCTGCCGGCCACCATGAGGCGGATCCGGCGTTGTCCGGAGGGGGGGAGGGGGGGGGGGGAGGCGGGGAGGGCTTCGTAGGGTTTGTAGAGGCGCTCGCAGATGGGGAGGAGTTTGCGCGGTTCGACGTAGTAGTAGGCGCGGGCGATGTCGAGGAAGGCGCGTCCGGTGAGGGGCGGGTTGGCGCGTTTGCGCAGTTCGGAGAATTTGCGCAGGACGAGACGTAGTTTGTTGTAAACTACAATTTCGGCGCGTATGTCGTCGTCGGTGACGGGCCGGCCGGTGAGTTCGGCAAGGTCGTCGCGAAACTGGAGGATTTCGGAGCGGAAGAAGTTTCGGGAGTCCCCGGAGTTGCGCAGTTTGGGGAGGTTGAGCAGGCGCGTGGGCGTGAAAAGCTCGATGACTTCGGTGGCGCGTTTCATGGTGGCGCAGGTGTGGAAGTTGTAAACCTTGTCGAACGCCTTGTAGAACGGGTCGCCTTGCTCGAAGCCGCCGATGCAGCTTTTGGTGAAGTCGCAAAAGACGCTTTGCGTAAAAAGTTCGCCGGCAGCGGTCTGTTCGGAGCTGCCGCCCTTGAAGAGGCGGGCGTGGCGGACGCCGGCGGCGTTGAGCAGCTCCAGCGGCGTGTAGTTGCAGAGGTAAGCAGCCTTCTTGACACCGACGGCTTCGATGAGGGCTTTTTGTTCGGCCTGGATGAAGGCGGAAAATTGTTCCGGACGAAAGATGTCCGGTTCGACGGTGGTTGTGATGCTCATGTGAATTTCAGATTTTGAATTTCAGATTTCAGATCGATGAGTGCGTGTTGGGCGTGCGGCGGGTTGGCCGGTGTGTGTGGGGGGGGGGGAGGGGAATGCCTTAGCAGGCAAGGCTGTTGCCGAATTCCACCTCGATGACGTTGGCGGCAATCGGCTCGTTGGCGGCGGCTTTTTCCCGGACGAAGGGACGGGCCTGGTACCTGGCGGCGATTTCGGGCGAGGCCGCCGCGTGCTTGCCGGCATAGACGGAGGCGCCAAGCGCACCGGCAAAAATGAGATCGATCTTCGGCACCTGGAATTTCGACTTGAGCAGGGTTTCGAGAATCCGCCACATGCCTGGATTATTGGATACACCACCGGTGAAGGTCAGGCCGGGTTCAATGCCGATGCGGCCGAGAAGATTGTTGACGCGGCGCGCGGCGGAGAGATGGACGCCGGCCGCGATGTTGGCGCGGGCTTCGAGGTCGTTGTTGCGCTCGCCGCGGGCGCGCAGCGAGATCATCTCGGATTCGGCAAAGACAACGCACTGGCTGCTGATGGGCGCGGGGTCCTTCGATTCGAGGGCGACGGGGCCGAGTTCGTCGAGTTCGATGCCGAGGAGCACGGCGGCTTTTTCCAGAAAACGGCCGGTGCCGGCGGCGCATTTGTCGTTCATGACAAATTCGACGACCTTGCCCGTGCGGGGATCAACCTTGATGGCCTTGGAATCCTGGCCGCCGATGTCGATGATGGTGCGCGTCCCGGGGAGGACGGCGTGCGCGCCCATGGCGTGGCAACTGATCTCGGTGACGACCTGGTAGGGGATGTCGTCGTATTTGAGCGAGATGCGCCCGTAGCCGGTGCCGACAATGAAGGCGATGTCGGAGCGTTGCAGGCGGGTCTCCTCAAGGAGGAGGCGGAGCAGTTCGTCGGCGGTCTCCTGCATGTAAAGGCCGGTCGGGATGAAGGCGGTGTAAATCTCGTCGTTGACGAGAAGTACGCCTTTGGAGCCGCGCGAGCCAATGTCGAGTCCGACAACGGGCCAGGCAGGGCCGTATGTCCATTCGCCGGAGGCAATGATGTCCTGTGCTTTGTGTTTCATGATGCGGATTGGAATTGGAATTGGAATTGCAGTTGTAGTTATAGTTGAGATACGGTTTCCGGGTTCGCCGGAGAACGGGTGAAGGTCGCCCCCCCGGGCGAGGCGGGCGTCAGGTGTCCCGCCTCGAGGCGCCAGCGATTATTGGCGCGCACAGCCAGCTCCGGGTCATGCGAAACCAGCACAAGCGCATGGCCCTCGGCAGGAAGTCCGAGGAGAAAGTTGGCGACCGCGGCGGCGTTGCGCGGGTCGAGATCGTTGGTGGGTTCGTCGGCCAGGATGACGGGGGGGCGGAGGAGCAGGGCGCGGGCAAGGGCGGCGCGGCGGCGTTGTCCGTTGCTGAGCATGTGGGGCAGATGGGCGGCGCGTTCCGCGAGGCCGAGGCGGTCAAGAAGAGCGCGGGCGCGGTGGCGGCAATCGTGCGCGCCGCGCACGTGGCCGCGTTCGCGGGCGGCGCGACCGGCCAGGAGCGAGGGGAGCAGCACGTTGTCGAGCACGGTGAGCGAGCCGATCAATTGGGCGGTCTGGAAAACAAAACCGAAAAAGGTGTTGCGAACGAAGGCGCGTTCGGCGTCGGAAAGGGTCAGGGTATCCCGTCCGTTGACGAGGACGTGGCCGGAGTCGGCGCGGAGGAGCAGGGCGAGGATGCCGAGGAGAGTCGTTTTTCCGCTGCCGGAGGGGCCGGTGATGGCGGTGGATTCGCCGGCTTGTATCCGGAATGATACGTCGTCGAGAATCGTGTCGGCTCCCCAGGCGCGGGAGATGTGCCGGGCCTCAACCGGAAATGCTGAAAGCTGAAATGCCGAAAAGCTGAACCCGGAGCTTCGGCTGCGGGGGGGGGGGGGGGG
>JAISAX010000603.1 GCA_031266495.1 Opitutaceae bacterium | reverse complement strand
CCCTCCTCTGTAGCCAGTTAACCGCTCTGGCGGAGGAACATCGGAAAAAACCTTTCCTTGTCAGAAAATCCAACCCGTCAACATATCCATAAAACCCATGAATCCTGAAAAAATCCTCCGCCGCCTCGTGATTCCCGTCGCCATGGCACTCGGCACCCTCGCCGCCCTCCCGGCCAACGCTGCATTCCTGCTCTCGGATAACGTCAACCGTCTCGGCGGTGTCGGCTACTATCCCCAATATGCCAGTGGCATATCCATCGAGCGCATCACCACAGGCGCCACGTATTCCTACCTCATTGATGACGCATCCAATACCGGCCTTGGCAACACCGACGCCGAGCTTATCGCCACGGACTCGAAATCAGACGGGCGCGAACTGCTCGATGGCGGAGCCGCATTGCTCGGCGGCGACTACGGCGCAAATTCGAAATGGGACAACTCGACGGGAACCACGATTCTCTTCGACCTGAAGAGCAACTACCTCGTCGAAAGTGTAAAACTCTCCGTTGACTGGCGCATCAACCAAGGCGTCGCCACCTTCCAGGTATTCGTCAGCACGGACAACATCACCTACACCGCACTCGGAACCTGGGATGGCGGCCACACCGTTCTCAACACCACTTCTTCCGAAGTCGACGTCGGACGAAATACGGAAATCGGCATCGTATCCACCACAGTTGGCGGGAGCGAAGCGCGCTACGTAAAAATCTTCGTATCGAACTGGAACGAAGCGCATACCTCGCGTCCTTTTCACCAGTTGAGTCTCGGTGAAGTCGCTATCTGGGGTGACAACGTCCCCTCGCCCGCCGTTCCCGAACCGTCCACCTGCGCCCTCATCGCCAGTGCCGTGGTTTTTGGAATCGCGATCCTGCGTCGCCGTTTCGCCTGACACCGCTCTCTTCCGCCTATCCCCCTCCCCCCCCCCCCCGGCCATCCCATGAAAACCCATGCCAGCGAGGTGATTTTCCGGCGGGCGGAGCTTCGCTCCACCCGCTCCACCCGCGCCTTCACGCTCGTCGAATTGCTCACCGTCATCGCGATCATCGGTATCCTTGCCGCCATTACCATTCCTGTCACCAGCTCCGTGCGCGGCAAGGCGCGGCAAGCCGCCTGCGCCAGCAACCTTCGCCAGATCGGCGCGGCCTTTCATCTCTACCTCGCCGAAAACAAGGGAATCTTCCCGCCATTCCATAACGATGCCGGAAACGACATGTACAACTGGGGCGGAAGAAAATCCCGCTGGGGTGGTCCCGCGACGGAAACCCGTCCTCTGTATCCCTACCTGCCTCCGGAATCCGGGATTTTCCGATGCCCTGCCGACAAGGGATTCGGCTCCCAGGGCGTGTTCTACCTCGACTCCGGCAACAGCTATTGCGCCGCCAACTCGGGAGAACGCGGTGTCCTCCCTCGCGACGCCGGCGGCGGCAAGCTCGCCATTCCCGGCGTCTATTCCCAACTCGACCAGCCCTCCCGCACCGTCCTCGTCTTTGATGAAACCGTGCGCAACGGCGAGGCCGCCAACCGCGCCCGCCCCTGGTGGCACCCCGGCGACACCAGCAACATTCTCCTTTGCGACGGACACGTAACCGTTTTTTCACGACAAACCGTCGAAACCTTCGTCAACCCCGTCAATCCCCCCGGCTACACCTGGGGCTGGTCGGCGTGGAGAACCGACAGCCAGTGGTAACGCACGATTCCCCGGCCATCAATCGCGCCTTCCCCCTCCCCCCCCCCCCCCCCCGCGTCTGCCCCTCGCCCCGGACACCTCTTCATCCAACTCCCGTCATGCCATTCCATCGCCGTCATATTGTATCCATTCTTTCACTCCTTGTTGTTTTTCCCGCGGCGGTCGCCGCCGCGGACGCCCGGCCTCGCGCCGCCAGCTACGATTACCCGCCCCAGGCCGGACTCGACCACATCCTCAAAACCGACCCGGACCGCGCCCTCCTCACCGACGGACGCGCCGGCGCTTCCGGCCCGATGGCCGTGTGGGGAAAATGGGACGCCAGGGAAATGGTCATCGACTGGACCTTTGCCGCCCCCGTCCGCATCAAATCCATGCGAACGACCATTGTTCACCCCTCCCCGCGAAGTGACAACTCCCATGCATCCGCCATCCGGATACATGCGCTCGCGGGACCGGGCGATGGAGATTTCCTGTCCGCGCCCGACTTCTCGCGCAACATTCCGTTCGAGGAAGGTCCGCTGCAGGAAGTAAAAATCGTGTTGCCCGACGACGGCCTCGTCGCCGGACGCCTGCGCACCACTTTCTCCGCCGGGAGGCACCAGGTAGTGTTGTCCGAAGTCTCCTTCGAGACCGTCCCCGCCACGCAACAGGAAGCCGAAACCGCCCAACGCAAACGCCAGGCCGCGCAACCCGAACAGTTTTTTCCGGTTGCCTGGCTGCCCCGCCCGCTCGCCCCCGGCGCCCGTGTATCCGGCGGATCCATTTTCGGCGTCTGCGGCCACTTCCTGCACACCAACGCGTTTCTTGCCGACAATCCCGTGCGTTTCAACGACCACTGGCGTCCCTCGCGCACCCTGCCCTGGGTTGTCGAGGGTAATTTTTCCTGGATACGGGAACCCCTGTACGGCCCGAGCCTGTTTCGCGGCACGGGAAAAACCGCCGCGAAAGGGCTGGCCAACCGGGCGCGTGTTGAAGACTACCTGCAACGGTATCAGGAACGCGGACTGAACGTCCTGCTCTGTCCCATGTTCGGAGGCGGGCAAACGGAAGGTTTTGAGGAAGTCGCCGAATGGGTGGCGCAACTCGCCCTGCGTTTTTCCTGCGTGCGCGCCGTCGAACTCCACAATGAACCCAACCTGAAAGGATTCTGGAAAGGCACGCCGCGTGAATTTGTGGATACAGCCCGCGCATTCACCGCGATCGTAAAAAAAATCGCGCCCGGAACCGTGATTGTTGCCGGCTCCTTTTCCGGCTGGGGAGGAGCCTGGCAGCACGAAAACCTGAAGGAACTGCTTCCCGGTCCGCGCGAGATTGCCACCCGCTATGCCGAAGAGGTTTTCAAGCTCGGCCTGCTCGAATTTGCCGACGCCATCAGTACGCATCCCTACCGGGGATCCTCCGCGCCGGAAGGCGGCGATGTCATCGAGGCGCGCGACGATCCCGAAGGTTTTGTCAAAGAAATCCGTTCCTGGCTCGACCTTGCCGCCAGATACACACCCGGCGGCAAACGCCTGCCGCTTTATCTTTCGGAGATCGGTTATTCGGCCAGCAACATGGGCTACAGCAACGTCCCCACGGAGGCCCGTCAGGCGGATTACATTACACGCCTCATGCTCGTTCTCCTCGGAGTCAGACTCGACGGCGTGCCGCTGGAAGCCGTGTGCTGGTATGACCTCAAGCAGGACGAGATGCCGGACAATCATTACGAAAGCAATTTTGGCATCGTGTCCCCTTCGGCCAGCCGTCCGCGCCCGGCATGGCTGGCGATGCGCCGGGTCAACGAATTTTTCGCCGACAACAACGACTTCCGTCCTGCAAACAAAACCCTCGCGCCGACATTCAGCAACGGCCCCGAACTCATCAAGAGTTACGTCTGGCAGCGAGCCAGCGACGGCGCGCTGGTCATCCCTTTCTGGAGGATGAACCAGCTCATGAAAAAAGACGCCGACTTCGACAGCGAACTCGCGCTGGCGCTGCCCCCCGGTTTTCGCGTCAACGGCACGACATCCCTGCGTGTCACCCTGCACGATCTTCACGAAGACCGCCCCCGCAGCACCGGCTTCGCTCTGGAGGAAAACAAAAACGGCAACACCGTCGCTTCTGTCATGAAAATTCCACTTCATGTCACATCGCGTGCGGCCTGGCTGGTAATTGCGCCCGAATAATGCAACTGTTGAGCAGTTCGCAACCGCAGCGGACTTGGTCCGGGTGTAATTCGGCATGATCTATTTTGCGACGGCGGCATCCCATGATTACCTGTCGAAAAACACCCTTTCCCGAACCATTTGCCCGGCTTCGCCCGGAGCTTGAGCGTCAATACAAGGATGTTGTCTGGCTGCCGGAAACGGGCATGGACGGGCAAAAATTATCGGACGCCCTCGCCGCGCATCGGGAAAAATATCCTGACGAACCGCGTATCCTGACGCGTGCCTGGCTGTTTCATCTCATCTGCACCCAAGCGCAAATTGCCATCGGTACAGATGCTGTTTTTGTAGATAAAGTCGCCCATTGTGATTTGTTAAAAAAGCTCCGTGATGAATGGAAACGGGAGGAGGAGCAACGCGAGTTCTGGACACAACGTTGTATGATGGATGACGGGGAGTCGAAAATGAACGGCGCGTGGGGTTCCATTCTCGATGTGAGCCACACATGCGCGGATTGGAGAAGTCTCCTCACGCTGGGTTTTGTCGGGTTGCGTGATCGCGCAATAGCCGCACAAGCGGCTTGCTCCTCCCGCACCTCCCGCACCGAGGATGCAGAGGAGAATGCTCGTCTGGTTTTCTACAAAGCCGTCGCTCTTGTTTATGAAGGCGTGGTCACGCTATGCCGCCGTTTTGGCGAATTGTCCGGAGCGGATTCGCCTGTCGCCCAACTTGCAAAACGCCCTCCGGAAACGTTTCATGAAGCTCTGCAACTCGCGTGCCTTTATAATGAATTGCAGGAAATGGAAGGCGAACCCTTGCGCTCGATGGGGCGTTTTGATGTTCTGTATAAAAAATTCTATACAAACGATATTGCCACCGGGCGTCTGACACCGGAAAGTGCGCGCGAGCTGTTATCGTATCTCTGGATAAAATATTATGCGAGAACGCGGGATTTCCCTTTCGGGAAGCCATTTACCTTTGGCCCCGATGCCAACGAACTGGCCCGGCTTTGCATTGATGTTTACAGGAAACTAAATGTTTCTGATCCCAAATTTCACGTCCGTGTCAACAAAAGCACGCCCGATGATTTTTTATTACAAGTCGCGAAATGTATAAAATCCGGCTCGACGGGCATCGTTCTGGTCAACGACACGGCGCAGGTCGAAATGATGACAAGGAATCACCGAAGTCCGGAGGACGCGGAGGATTACATTCTGATCGGTTGCTATGAGCCGGCCATCATGGGCAAGGAGATGAATTGCTCTTGTGCCTCCGTACTGAACCTTGCCAAAGCCGTCGAGACCGTTGTCCAGACCGGGGGGGATCCCGCGACCTTCGATGACTGGATGGCGGCTTATATCAAAAAGCTGGACGAGAATTTCACCTGTCTGGCCGACTGGACGCGCCGGGAGGAAAAACTCTGGCCTCGCGTAAATCCGTCTCCGTTTTTGTCGGGGACGATGGATTCGTGCATCGCCTCGGGCCGCGATGTTTCCGCAGCTGGCGCGAAATACAACATGACGGGGTGCGTGTGCGTCGGTCTTGCCAACGCGATTGATTCCATCGCCGTTATCAAACAGCTTGTATATGATGAAAAGCATTGCGACTTTGAGGAGTTGCGCAGTGCGCTGCGTGACAACTGGCGCGGTCATGAAGAACTGCGCCTGTATGCGAGAAATCGTGTTCCCAAGTGGGGAAACAACAACGACTCCATTGACAAAGTGGGGAAACAGATCGCCGCTTTTCTCGCAAAGCGAATCAATACGGAGCCGAATGCCCGCAGCGGTTATTTCCAGGCCGCCCTTTATGCCATCATCACCATGGCGGAGCGTTACGGACGGCTCACCGGAGCGCTGCCTGACGGGCGTTTCGCGGGCGAATATCTGACCATCAACACAGGCGCGACGCAGGGCATGGAAAAAAGTGGCGTCACCGCCTTGATGAATTCGGTGACCAAAATCGACCTGTCCGGATTCCCGAGCGGCACGGTGCTGGACATCATGCTGCACCCCAGCGCGACTTCCGGAGGCGAGGGGGCGGGAACAATCGCCTCGCTGGTCCGCGCTTTTTTTGTGCAAGGCGGCATGGCAATACAATTCAACATTTTTGACGGGGAAATGTTGAGGGATGCCAAACGCAATCCTGAAAAATACATGTATCTGCAAGTGCGCGTTTGCGGCTGGAATGTTCGCTTTGTCGATCTTTCACCGGAAGAACAGGATATTTTTATCGCCAAGGCGGAAAGCGAGGCAGCCGGAATATGACTCCGGATAGTGAATACAAAAAGACGGCGTCGGGACGTATACTCGACATCAAGCGATTTTCATTGCACGATGGACCGGGTATCCGCACCACGGTTTTTTTGAAGGGTTGTCGTCTGCGCTGTCGCTGGTGCCACAATCCGGAGGGCATTTTCCCAAAAGCGGAAATCGGCTTTCTGAAACGCCGCTGTATCGCCTGCGAAAAGTGCGCGGAGGTCTGTCCTGTTGGCGCGCATGTTTTCAATAAAAACGGCCATGTTTTTGATCACACTGTCTGCGCAGCCTGCGGCAAATGTGTGGATGCCTGTCTGTCCGACGCGTTGGAATTTCACGGACGCGACATGTCCGCCGAAAAGGCTGCCCGAACTGTTTTGGAAGACCGTGTTTTTTACCAAAAATCGGGCGGGGGCTGCACGGTCTCCGGAGGCGAACCCCTGTTGCAGGCGGAATTTTGCGCAGAGCTTTTCCGGATTCTGAAGCGCAACGGCATTCATTGTGCGGTGGACACCTGTGGTGCCATGGAGTGGGAGAAAATCGAGATGATTCTGCCCCATGCCGATTTGTTTCTATATGATTTGAAGCACACCGACAGCGCGGTCCATCTCGAACAGACCGGGCGGGGAAACGGATTGATATTGGAGAACCTGCAAAAACTCTCGCAATGTGGAGTGCCGGTGGAAATTCGCATCCCGGTGATCCCGGGCTTTAATGCCGATGGGAATTTCATGCGCGAAGCAGGCTCACTTCTCGCTTCGCTGAGAAACATCACGACGGTGCGTTTACTGCCGTTTCATTCGGCGCACTCGAAATGCGAGGCGATTGGTCGCCATGACGACATGACCGGGGTCGCTCCACCCTCCGGTACGCAAATAGAAATCTTCGCCAACATCCTGCGTAAATTTCATTTAAATATCCAAGGAATTCCTGAAATTGTACCAGAAGGCAACAGGGGGACCCAATCAAAAGGATTTCTTCAGTAGACTTGTTCAATAATTGAATTTCCTGATATAATGTCTAATATGAAAAATCCCATGAATCAATAGTTTGAAAAATGATCCGCTACCGGGTGTTTATACTACCCGCGGGGTGTTTTTAAATTGGATGTTGAGCGGTTGTGGCTACGCGCGGGGATGTGGTTGCCTTGGGCAAAGCAACCCACTTCCGCACTCGTAATCGCTCCCGAATCATATAACGG